>JBAXYG010000069.1:0-6845 GCA_041670905.1 Bacteroidales bacterium | reverse complement strand
CTAAACGATATGTTATCTTGCAAACCACATCATCGGAATATTCTGACATACTTACATAATTTATGTGTAAATACTCCTCCTGATTATCCATCTGTATTCTAAAAATCTTACGAATTGCATTTGTGGATTTTTGAAATGTATTTTCATCATAATTCAAAACACAAATTCCTTTAATATATAATCCTATATCTTCCGCTGAAATAAACGACTTTTTCTCCTCAGAAATTTCCGGATCAGGAACTATGGGTACGGGAGGAATAACAGGATCATCACACGAAGCTGCAATAAAAACAGATACGGCAAACATAGAAATCGCAAATCTAAATACAAATCTGATATGTCTAATTGTCTTTTTCACTCTGTCTTATATTTACCTGTAATGTTTTTTCCAATTGTTCCTGTGACCCGTCAGGATAAAATATGTCAGCTTTTATCACATATTTTCCCGCATTATCAAAATTTAATATATTAGAACTATACTCTGTCCCATTTATATACCATACTATTTTATCAACAGCTTCAACAAGGTTCAATATGTGAAGATGGATTGAATTGCCTACCTGATATGATTTATCCGCATCAGCTATCAAAGGGAAGCTTGATACTCTTTTTGTAGTCTCAAACTCTATATAATATTTCTTTCCTGTAACAATACCTGTAGAAAAAAAAATTTCGCAATAATACTCTTCTCCGGGAGAAAGATTGGTAAAAGTATATTTCAAAGTATTTGTAACAATAGTATCAGCATATACATTCTTCTTTAGCCCCCAAACAATATTCCAGTTACCAATCTTTTCCTTATCCGCACTCCATTCCAGTACCGCATCCGTCTGAAAGGTCTCAATTGAATAACCTGTTATTTGAGGTGTATCCCAACTATCATCTTTTACAGTAGTAAAAGACATATAACTTTGGCCCAACAAGATATCTTTCAATCCCATTCCTATACCATTTCCTGCCCATTCTACTATGGGAAAATTCACAGAAGAGTGAATAGTGGTAACATTATTATCCCCAGGGAAAAATGCATCTTTTGCCTGTGAAGCCTTTGTTCCTACTGCTGGAAAAAGAACAGCACACGGATGGCCTCCGGCACAATTGACAGCATCAGTTTCCCAGCGCATTTTAGCAGTCATCGAACCAGCCATATTTGTAGACTTGTCAACATGATAAATAAGCATCCCTTTCCCACCAATATATTCATCCCATTTATTACCATCCCTGTATTCCATTAAATAATACTCTTTATCCACAGAGGTTGGAAACTTATATGCCCTGTTTGAAGATTGTATTGAATAAATATACCTATTTTCATTTTCTACAGGAATAATTGTATAAAGCAACCCCAGCATCTCTCTTTCAACAGCATTAAAGTAAGGAGGAGTACGTCCGTTATTATTATAATTACCCATATCCATTATTGAAGTAGTTCCGAAAAGTCCGTTTGAAGTTTCCTCCGTAGGTCCATTGGAATCATACATATCAAGAAGGCCTAAAAAATGACAATATTCATGGCATATTGTTCCTATTCCGGCAAAGTTAGTTCCTGATGCTCCTGCAAATTCAGAATAGCAAGAAAAAGTCGAAATCTTTACACCGTCAAAATAGAGTTGCTTGTCGGAAACATTCCATGTTTGCGGCCAGATAGTATTATCACCCCCACCTTCCGCCTCATTATGCCCGGCAAAAATAATATAAACATTATCAACCACCCCATCACCATCATAATCATAATTGGAAAAATCAATTCCAGCATTATCCGCAAGTGAGCAAGCCTCAGCAACCATATCTTTTACTCCGCTATCCAAACCATAAGAATTATTTTTCCCGTATTCTTTGTAACTGGAAGAAAGAGTAATAACATCCGAAACCACAAACTGTAAGTTGACATATGTTCCAATATTGTCTCTAAAATACTCTTTAACACTTCCTGTTGCACCATTTTCAACATAGTAAGACTGATTAAAGAGATTAAATAACTTGTTTTTAATGTCACCTACAGCAAATTTTCTATCTGAAAATTGTACCGGAATAATGATTGTTTTGATATTTACACTAGCCTTGGTTATTATCAAATCTTTTATTGATTTCGCTCCAGAAGGAAAATCACTCATCTTAGACAAGCGTATTTTTGAAACCACATCATTCGGTATGGATTTTGTGTGTCCAAGAGTTGAAGCCACACCTGCACGTTTATCCGAGATGTTAAGTTTTCCTGAGTTATAATCAGCATAGTAATAGAAACCATCAGCACCCTGAGCTACAATAAACCCATCAGTGGTTGTTTTATATGAAAAGAATTCATCTCCGTAAATATTTATCAATAAAGAAGTTCCATCAGGTTGTTCTATGGCAACCGGGTAAGGATAACCCTTTACCGCATATACTGGAAAAGATAAAAAAAACAATAATATTATTATAATTATCCGACGCATTCAGAGCCTTTACAATCTAAGATTAATCTACATAATTAATAAAAATAATTAACATACCAAAAAAACAAATTTATCTTTGTCCCATACAATCTTTACCATTATGAACAAAACATCCCAATATAAATTTACTATAATTGTCCCTTTCTATAACGAAAGGGACAATATACTTAACCTTGAAAAAAAATTAAACTCTTTCATACGAGATTCCGCTACGATACCAACATGTGTTCTCTTTGTAAATGACGGTTCTAACGATGGTGGAGACGAACTCGCAAAAGAAGTGTGTGGCAGAAACGATGGATTCTTTTACCTTGAGTTAAAAAATAACAGTGGTTTAAGCGGGGCACTGAAAGCAGGAATTGATAACTGCGAATCGGAATTGATAGGATATATTGATGCCGACCTTCAAACAGATCCGGAAGATTTCAATTTACTGTTGAAGGAAATTGACGATTTCTCTCTTATCATAGGAATAAGAACAGAAAGAAAAGATACTTTTGTTAAAAAGGCATCATCCCTGATTGCAAACGGATTCCGCAAAATGATGACAAAAGATGGAGTTTCAGATACAGGATGCCCTTTAAAGGTCATGCATACATCTTATGCCAAAAAGGTTCCATTCTTCTCAGGAATGCATCGTTTCCTTCCGGCATTGTTTCTAATGATTGGAGGCAATATAAAACAAGTACCTGTAAGACACTATCCCCGTACTGCCGGAAAAGCAAAATACAATCTTTTTAACCGACTTGTTGGACCTTTGAAGGATTGCTTTGCATTCAGGTGGATGAAAAAACGCTACATAAATTACGAAATCAATAATACTACACTTTACTAATGGATAGTAACTGGTTCATTTATGCTTTAGGATTTATTGCGCAAGGACTATTTTCTGCAAGGATCTTAGTACAATGGATAATGTCCGAAAGGGCTAAAAAAGTAGTTTCTCCAACAATATTTTGGATTATCAGTCTTGTTGCCTCATATATGTTTTTTATTTATGGATGGCTAAGAGATGACTTTTCTATTATGTTGGGACAGGCAATTGTCTATTATGTCTATATCTGGAATCTGGGAGCAAAAGGAGTTTGGAAAAAAATGAAAGGTATTGTCAGGTGGAGTGTTGTTTCAATCCTTATCCTTACCCCTATCATTGGAATCGTACAAATGATTGATAGATGGGACATTGTATATGAAAGTCTTTTCAAAAACGAAAACATTCCTATATGGCTTATTGCCTTTGGTTCTTTAGGACAAGTGATTTTTTCATTCAGATTTATTTATCAGCTTATATACTCGTCGCATAAGGGTGAATCTATCCTTTCATCAGGATTTTGGATTATCAGCCTTATTGGTTCAGTAATAATAATATCGTACGGAATTATAAGGTTGGACCCAGTAATTATTTTGGGACAATCGGCCGGTCTCATCTCATATTCCCGTAATTTGATTTTATGGAAAAGAAACAACAAATAATTAGATTCCTAATCTATTTTATAATATTGATTCCTCTGATGCTATTCAGAGATATTACTCCAAACAATGAATTGAAGTACCTTAGCATAGCAGACGAAGCACTTCGTAACGGAAGTATATTTGCTTTTTTTAATCATGGAATTCAATATGCCGACAAACCTCCCTTGTATATATGGATTGTTATGCTTTTCAAAGTAATATTAGGCAAACATTCTACCTTCATGCTCTCTCTTTTTTCCATAATACCGGCATTCATCACTATTGGAGTATTCAATCACTGGTGTTCAAAACAAATGAGCAAAAATTACATAATCGCATCAGAACTTGCACTACTTACATCAGCATATTTTTTAGGTTCAGGATTGGTTTTAAGAATGGATATGCTTATGACGATGTTCATTACCTTAGCTATGTATACATTTTACAAGATATACACGGGAGATAATTGTATCAAACTGAAAATTTTATTTCCTGTATATATTTTTCTTGCAATCTTCACAAAAGGACCAGTGGGTTTTTTAGTACCATTTATATGTATTCCAGTATTCCTGATTATAAATAAAAAAATAAAAACCATAGGAAAATATTTTGGTTGGCAGACATGGACAATACTGATTATTTTATGCGGATTATGGTTTTTGGGTGTTTACCTTGATGGAGGTGGTGAATATCTTAACAACCTTCTCTTTCACCAGACAATTGGCAGAGCTGTTGATTCTTTCCACCATAAAGAACCTTTTTATTATTATGGAATAGTAATATGGTATGCTATTTTTCCATGGTCAATACTGGTCATTGGAGTTATAGCAATCTCCTTTTTCAAAAAACAAAAAGTGAGTGAACTTACAAAGTTTTTCATTTGTGTTGGAACAACAATAATAGTGATGATGTCATTTTTTAGTGCTAAAATAGTCATTTATATTCTACCTTGTTTCGGCTTTCTCACTTATGGGGCTTTCCTTCTGCTAGAAAACTTCCCTTACAAAAAATTTGCAGAGAAAGCGCCGAAGGTAATAATAAACATTGCAGCGTCCTTACTTTTAATAATAGGTATTTCCGGACTTTTTATAAAAAAATTCAATGACAGAATAGGATTCAAGAATGTTTGTGAAGAGGCAAAAATTGAGGCTCAAAAAGAAAAAATTGAGAGATATGGCTACTGTGATTTACGCAGTGGAGAAAATATGGATGTATTTTTGGGGCAACAACTTGAAAAAATTTCTGCAGAAAATTTAAATGATGTAAAATCAATTGTGGGTGATTCAAATGGAATTATTATTTTTGTAAAACAGGATAAAAAAGTGATTTTTAAAGTATTAAAATAAAGAAATGACATTCTTAGTTACAGGTTGTGCGGGTTTTATAGGTTATTATATTACGAAAGTATTATGTAATGGCAAGAATCGCGTAATAGGTATTGATAACCTTAATAACTATTATGATACTGATCTTAAAATAGGCCGTCTAAACGAATTAAAAAATTGTACATATTTTACCTTTTATAAACTTGATTTGTGTGATGAGGGGGGTATGGAATCTCTTTTTAAAGAGAATAAATTTGATATTGTCTGTCATTTTGCTGCACAAGCTGGAGTCCGCTATTCCTTTGAAAACCCTCAGGCCTACATAGATTCCAATATTACCGGATTCGGAAATATAATTAAATTAAGCAACAAATATCACATAAAACATTTTATTTATGCGAGTTCCAGCAGTGTATATGGAAATAATAAAAAAACACCTTTTTCTGAAAAAGACGAACTTGAAGGACAACAAAGCCTTTATGCAGAAACAAAGAGAAAAAATGAGTTAGAAGCGTGCAAATACAGCACCGATTATGGACTTTGTACTACCGGTTTGCGGTTTTTTACTGTTTACGGGCCATGGGGACGTCCTGACATGGCACCAATTTTATTTATGAGAGCGATATCAAAAGGAGAAGAAATACGTGTATTCAATAATGGAAACCTTTGGAGGGATTTTACATATATTGATGACATAGTCGACGGTGTTCTTAAAGTTATTTCATGTCATCCTGATAAAAAGAACCCTGCTAGAATATATAACATTGGAAACAGTTCTCCTGTAAATTTAATTGATTTCATAAATGTACTTGAAGATGTGATAGATATTAAAGCAATTAAGGTATTTGTCCCAATGCAAAAAGGAGATGTTTATATAACATATGCTGACACTTCGCTGATTGAAAAAGAATTTGGATATAAACCAAGTACCACGATAAAAAGCGGTATAAAAAAATTGTGGGAATGGTACAAAGTATTTTACCTTTCTGAATAATAATCAGCTTAATATTTGTATATATTTGTTTCCCAAAAAAAGCATTATGTCAAAAATAACCCCACATGCACAATTGGAGCTCAGTAAAAGCGGTATGCTCAACAATTACAGGTATTTCCGTTCAAAATTAAAAAGTACAACAAAACTCCTTGTCCTTGTAAAAGCTAATTCATATGGACACGGAGCTATAGAATTCGCTCAATCACTTGAAGATGCAGGTGCAGATTACCTTGGTGTTGCTTTTCCTGTTGAGGGGATACAATTAAAAAAAAATGGAATAACATTGCCTGTCCTTGTATTAACTTGCGGACTTGAAAGTTATCCTGAAATAATCAAATATGACCTTGAACCAGGTATGCCTAATATGGAATCCCTTATCCGCTTCAGAGATGAATTAAGAAAAGCAGGGAAATCATCCTATCCTGTTCATATAAAGATTGATACCGGCATGCATAGATTGGGATTTATGAAACATGAAATTCCAGCACTCAAAACTTTTATTAAGGAATCTCCGGAGATAATAGTCAAATCTATATATTCACATCTTGCTGCTTCAGATGTGAATATATAGATTTGACTATTATCTCCGGAGATTCCAGCACTCAAAACTTTTATTAAGGAATCTCCGGAGATAATAGT
>JBAXYG010000068.1:0-6855 GCA_041670905.1 Bacteroidales bacterium | reverse complement strand
TTGCAACATCACCCGGTGTTATACATCCCCCATCACTTACAATATGACCACCGAGGCCATGAGCCGCATCAGCACATTCAATTATTGCCGAAAGTTGCGGGTATCCTACTCCTGTTTTTACTCGAGTTGTACATACAGAACCTGGACCTATACCTACTTTAATTATATCAGCACCAGCCAATAAAAGTTCCTCAACCATCTCCCCTGTTACAACATTACCGGCAATTATTACTTTATCTGTAAACTTTTTTCTGACTTGTTTTACAAATGCGACAAAATGTTCTGAATACCCATTAGCCACATCAATACAAATAAATTGTAATTTAGAATGCAGATTCAATATCAGGCATAGTTTCTCATAATCAGCCGCACTAGTACCGGTACTTACTGCAATATTATTTTCAATTTTTTCGGGAGCTTTAGACATAAAATCATTCCATTCATCAATAGAATAATGTTTATGTATAGCAGTGAACATCATATGTTTATGTAACGCAAGAGCCATTTCAAAAGTTCCAACATTATCCATATTGGCCGCCATTACAGGGACTCCGGTCCATTCGATTTTACTGTTCAATAATCTATATGTACGTTCAAGTTTCACTTGTGACCTACTTTTTAATGTAGATCTTTTAGGACGAAACATCACATCTTTAAATCCCAGTTTTATATCATATTCTATTCTCATATTTTTTAATCTTTTATAAAATACAAACGCCAAGTTTATTATTTTTTTTGCATTTCAACAGTAACATTTGTAAGCTCATCACTCAGTGACTTTGGAGAAATAATCTCAATATATCCCCCATGAGATGCCAACTCCTGCAAAAAGTCATTTGTAGGTTTTAAGTAAAATTTAAAAATTGTATACTCTTCATTAGATGAAAGCTCCTCCTGAGAACGGTGCAAAGGCAAATCTCTAACAATATCAGCCTGCTTTCCATATACTTTTATCAATATATCTTCAGAACTTAATTCCTCTTTTTGAACAATTCCGAAACAATTATAAAAAGACATCTCAGGGTCGAAATCAACCGGTAGTTTAAATTTATTGCCAGTTGCCTTCATTTCTTTTATCCTGTCAAGAGCATAAATTCTGACAGACTCATAATAATCACTATAAGAGACAAGATACCAACGTCTTTTGAACTCTTTAAGGCAATAAGGTTTAACCTCTAACTTATTTTCTCCATCTCCGGAAAGGTTCTGATACACTATTTTTAGTGTTAAACCGTCACGCATAGTTTCTACTATTGTAATCAGAAACCGCTGACCGTTAGGAATTTTATCAAACAGGATTCTACTCTTGATTTTTTTAGTTTCCATCAAAAGGTTATTTAATGAAAACACATTAAGAAGTAATGATTGAATACCACCTCTATCTGGTTCAGTACTATCACCAATATAATATTTATACCCACCACTCCTTTCACAAACAATATCTATATCAAATATATTCCTGATAGCTTCACGGTGATTATGAAAAGTGCGTAAAGGTATCTCCTCTCCTCGTGACATTATATTACCTTTCCAGTGCTCATTTATCTCTTCAAATGTCATACCGTCAGAGCTATAAATAGTATCTACTAACCAAACATATCGTTGAAACAAATTTGCGTTTTCTTTTTCCGTAGACATATCGTAATATTAATTGATTATTATTAAATCAATACCATTTCAGTTCCTTACCTTCGAGTGCAGACAAAAGATTGTTTGCCATTCTGCTTGCACCAAAACGAAAATAATTAGGAGTGAGCCACTCTGCTCCAAGAATAGTATCCACAATAGCATAGTATAGCACGGCATCTTTTGCCGATACAATTCCTCCTGCCGGTTTGAACCCTACCCTGCGCCCTGTCTTATGATAAAAAGCCTTAATACACTCACACATCACCCATGCAGCCATAGAAGTTGCGGCCGGTTCTATCTTTCCGGTAGAAGTCTTAATAAAATCCGCACCAGCTTCCATAGCTAAAAATGATGCATCAGCCATATTTTTCACAGTTGCAAGAGCCCCGGTTTCAAGAATAACTTTTAAATGAACATTTGGATTAACAGCGGTAATTGCCTCTTTTATATCCCTTATCTCTTTTGATGCAAGGTCAAAACGACCATCAAGAAAATAATTCAATGCCAAAACTATATCCACTTCATCAGCACCTTCGGCAACAGCTTTAACACATTCAAGCATTTTTACCTCCAAAAAACTCTGCGAGGCAGGGAAGCAGCCACCCACTATCGTAATATGAAGACTTTTATTCGAGCGTGTATCATTTATCGTTTTAGCAAAGTTAGGATATACACATATTGATGCCGGAACAGGATATTGAGGATAAACATTATTGAAATTATTCACCTTTTCCACCATAGCCTTAATCTTTGAATGAGTATCAGTAGAGGTAAGAGAAGTTAGGTCAATCATACCTAAAGATGCCTTGTAGATATCTTTTGTGCACCACTTATCAAGATTATTTTTTAAAGATTTAATCTTATTTTCAATCTCAGCTTCAGCAGGAACATAGCCGTATTTATCAAACGTTTCCATCATTATATTATTTTCAAAACTTATTCTTACTGTCAATAGATATTGTCACAGGGCCATCATTAATTAAGGAAACTTTCATTTCGGCACCAAATTGACCACACTGCACTCTCTTTCCAGTCTCAACCGATAATTTTTTCTTAAATTCTTCATATAGGGGAATTGCAATTTCTGGCTTAGCAGCAAAAATATAAGATGGTCTGTTCCCTTTTTTTATGGATGCCATAAGTGTAAATTGGCTCACAACAAGAATTTCCCCATTAACATCAACTACAGAACGATTCATAACCCCATTTTCATCATCAAAGATTCTCAGAGCACTTATTTTTTTAACCATCCAGTCTAAATCTTCTTCCCCGTCCGCTTCTTCAAACCCTACAAGTATCATCATTCCTTCTGTTATAGAACCCACAACTTTATTGTCAATCATAACAGAAGACTCTAAAACTCGCTGAATAACTACTCTCATATTTATCTCTATTATCCTCTTATCTGAACAAAAATACCCTCTTTTATCAACGGAGCTGCTATATATTCCATCTCGGCAATAGTAACTTTCTTCAATCCTATTGCTGGAGGTACTCTGTCCAAAGTATACATCATCACCTCACGCGGTCTGAGGTCCAGCACCATTTTCCTCCACCCTTCAACCAACTCAGGCTCAGTACTGTCAACTCTTGTTCCATCTGCCTCACCTTTAATAAACATCGTCTGTAATATAAAATTCCCTTTAAACCATTTAAGTTGTGAAATAACATTTTCCACCGAATAGCCGGGATTTGGTCTGTCCATAATAGAAATAAGTCCCTCATAAGAAGAATCAAGTTTAAGAATCGGATTATCAACTTTTGCGAGTGCCTCCTTTATTCCTGTTCTGCCTAATTGAGTTGAATTTGAAAGGACAGAAATTTGAGCGGAAGGATATAAACTGTCTCTCAGTTCCAAAGCAAAATCAATTATCTCAGAGAAATTAGGATGCAAAGTCGGCTCACCGTTTCCAGAAAAAGTAATTGTATCTATCTTTATCCCCTTCTCTCTACACTCAAATAAACGTTTCTTCAGAGCTTGGTAAAATTCTTCTTTTGTAGGTAATTTTGTATCATTACGTCCGTCTTTGTTCCAGCCACATTCACAATAGATGCAGTCAAAGCTGCACCACTTTCCGTAGCGTGGCAATAGATTTACTCCAAGTGAACTTCCAAGACGACGGCTCTTAATAGGTCCAAAAACTATATCATCAAACTGTACTGCCATTATATTAATCTCCTTGATTTACTCTTCGCTGTCAACTTCATATTATTCAAATCTACATTTTCTATAAGAACAACACCCGGCTTTTTGCCAGGTTCAAAAGAACCGAATATTTTCTCTTTTCCAAGAGCTTTTGCACCGTTTATGCATGCCCACTCCAATATTTCCTGTAGTCTTATATGTGGATAATTTAACTGAATACACTTGATCTCTTCAACCATGGAAAGAACCATATTGCTTGAAAGACTATCTGTGCCGAGGCAGATTAAAAGATTATTTTCTCTTAACAGATCCAAAGGTGGAAGTGCCCTGTGAATAAACATATTGGAAAGGGGACATACCGTCCAAAAAATATTTTTCAATATTAATTTTGCATAATCTATGCTCTCCTGATCAGTAACTACATTATGTATCAATAATACGTTCCCTGCTATCGGTGCTTTACATATTTTTTGAAGATTATCCAGAAAATATATCAATGCGGATTTTCCTGTAACAGGAGGAGTACTTGCTCCCCGCTCTTTATAATCTTCGGCAAGAGCACCTGTACCATATCTTATCATATCCTCCTCTTGGTCACTCTCTTGATTATGATATGAGATAAAACCTGACTTTAACCCCTCGTATGCTGCCATACGATTCAATTCAGGGCTCATTGTGTAACAAGAGTGAGGAGTTGGAGCAGCATCTATACCATAATCGGCAGCTTTTTTTTGTAGTTTCAATACGTCATCAATAACAGCATGAGCATCCTTAGGTTCAGTACCGAATACTTCAAGAAATGTTCTTGTATAAATATTAGACTTTGATTTTATATCAAAACTTTCATCACAATTACTTACATCAGCCATTGCAGAAACACCCTGTGAATACAACGAGTCAAACTCGGCAGACATAGCAGCTATTCTTCCATCATAATCAACCGACAGGCGGGATTCATTTATCTGTTTAATGAAACCATCCATTCCTGTCCCCTGAATAAAAGCTCCTTTTAAATGTGATAATTCCACATGACAATGTGAATTCACAAAACCCGGAACCAGAATACCATGATAAAACTCTATATCACCAACTGTTGACTCTGCTTCTTTTGTCTTTAATACAAATTCGCCTATGGCTACAATAACACCATCCTCATTCAATTCTACATATCCATTCTTAATAGGCTCTCCTACTATAGGAAACACATAATCAGCTACTAATTTCATATTTTTACTCAACAATTTCTTTTATTTTCAAATTCTTTTTACTGCGCTTGGCTTTCAAATCTGAAGTATCCTTATCCGTCAACTTCATTTTCACATCCAACTCAGTCTGATTTTCTATTTCTTCCTGTTTAGAAAGCAGCTGCTCATTCTTTTTTAGTTTGTTCTGAGCCCTGAGAAGTATCTTTTGATAATTATCTATATTTTCCATATAATGTTTGACGGATTTAATGTAATCATCTGATGTATATCCATATTTATTGAATATGGATTCATATACAAACAGAGTATCAGCACCACCCCTGATTTCTGGAACATCATCAATATATTGGTCGACCAAAAACATTTCGCTTAAGATGTCAGCCATCTTATTTTTAGGAATAATACCATTGCTTTTACAAGAAGAAATAAGCAATACGGATACCAAAAGTAGTATTAGGAAACGTCTCATCATCACAAATAATTAGATTTTTGTATACAAACTATTTACGAAGATAGTAAAATATTTATCTACAGCAAAGACTGTGAACGTCGTCAAATTTTATTATTTTTGCATGAAATATAAACAAGAGTATGTCAATTAATGTATTAATATTAGGATCAGGGGGCAGAGAGCATGCTCTTGCGTGGAAAATATCTCAGAGTAAGACACTTGGAAAACTTTTTTGTATGCCTGGCAATCCCGGAACCAAGTCTGTGGCAAACAATATTCCGGGCAATATAAACGATTTCAGTGCAGTTGAAAAAACTATCGTAGAAAATAAAATAGATCTATTGATAGTAGGCCCTGAAAACCCTCTTGTTGAAGGAATAAAAGATTATTTTACCGAGCATGAACCACAATTAATGTTTATTGGCCCCGACAAAAAAGGAGCTGCTTTGGAAGGTAGTAAGGACTTTGCAAAAGAATTCATGTTTAAATACAATATTCCCACTGCAAAATATAAAAGTTTCACCTCTTCCACGGAAAATGAGGCCCACACATTTCTCTCCTCACTTAAAGCGCCTTATGTACTTAAAGCTGATGGACTTGCAGCAGGCAAAGGGGTAGTGATAACCGATACTCTGGATCAGGCTAAAAATGAGCTGAGTCAGATGTTCGGCGGCAAATTTGGAGTAGCAGGCGGAAAAGTTGTAATCGAAGAATTCCTCAAAGGGATAGAACTTTCAGTATTTGTCCTTACAGATGGTCAAAGCTACCTTATCCTCCCTGAAGCCAAAGATTACAAGCGAATTGGTGAAGGAGATACAGGATTGAATACCGGAGGTATGGGGGCAGTTTCACCTGTTCCTTTTGCAACCACGGATTTTATGAAAAAAGTTGAAGAAAGAATCATAAAACCAACAATAACCGGAATACAAAAAGAAGGTATGGATTACAGAGGCTTCATTTTTATCGGATTAATGAATTGTAAGGGAGACCCTTATGTCATTGAATATAATGTCCGTATGGGTGATCCGGAAACAGAAGCAGTAATGACAAGAATAGACAGTGACTTTCTTGGGCATCTTATATCTGCGGCAAAAATGGAACTTAATAAAGAAAAAATTATTAAATCAGAGCATTCCGCTGTAACCGTAGTGGCAGTTTCAGGAGGTTACCCGGAAAAATATACTTCAAATTATCCTATTTCAGGATTGGAAGTTGAAGAAGGTATAAATATATTTCATTCAGGAACAAAAGAAATTGAAGGAAAAATTGTCACATCCGGCGGCAGAGTACTTGCAATAACCTCAAATGAAAAAAATATTTTTCTTGCGAAAAAGAAGGCATTTAATGCCTTGAAAAAAATTTATTTTAAAGATTGCTATTATAGAAAAGACATAGCTGATGATTTATTAAATCTTTGATTTTGA
>JBAXYG010000067.1:0-6918 GCA_041670905.1 Bacteroidales bacterium | reverse complement strand
TACAGTTACAAGCAATTTAATATTATTATCTTCAAATAATTTTAAATTGAAATTTTCCTCATAATCTTTCTCATTTGGCTTATAGCGGCTCATCATAAGAAAAGAACCTCCCCTGTTGAAAATAGAGTCTGCCATTTCAAAATCAAGCTCACAATATGATGGAGTTGGTGAAAAAAGTCCTTGATAACCGCCGTGTAGTCCGAGCACTCTGTATCCCTGTGCAAGAAATGCTTTTGTAATACTACCGACAACTGTATTCATTCCGGGCGCAGGACCGCCACCCGTAAGAATAATAATAGAATCTTTCATTTTTTGATCTTTATAAATAACTGGTATTTGTTCTATTTTGTGCCGGCAAATGTACGCTTTTTTAGGAATTAATTGTAAATTTGTACAACAAATAATATTATGGGTAAAATAACGAAAGGAGAGGCGAAAAAGCGTATCGAAACACTTATAAATGAGTTAAATACTCATAATAAGAATTATTATCTCCTAAATTCTCCCATAATATCGGATTTTGAATATGATATTCTTATGCAAGAGCTTATATCTCTTGAAATAAAATTTCCCGAATTTGTGTCACCTGCTTCTCCGTCACAAAAAATTGGCAGTGATTTAGAAGATATTTCAAATAATATTCATGGTTTTAAACAAATTCCACACAAATACCCCATGCTCTCACTCGGAAATACATATAACCAAGATGAGCTTTTTGATTTTAATACCAGAATAGCTAAAGTTATCTCTTCACCTTATTCCTTCTCATGTGAATTAAAATTTGATGGAACAGCAATATGTCTTACATATAAGAATGGAGTGCTTGATAAAGCTCTTACGCGCGGTGACGGCACAAAAGGAGATGATGTCACAAGAAATGTAAAAACTATATCTTCTATTCCGACAAGACTATCCGGAACTGATTTCCCTGCTGAATTTGAGATAAGAGGTGAAATTTATCTTCCTTACGAAGCCTTTGACCGATTAAATAAGGAACGTGAAGAGGAAGAAGAACAGCCATTTGCAAATCCAAGAAATGCAGCTGCAGGATCACTGAAGATTCTTGATTCTTCACTTGTACAGACAAGGAGTCTAAATTGTGTTTTATATCATGTTCTAGGAGAAAATCTTCATTTTAAAACTCATGCAGAAGCAATTGATAATGCAAAAAAATGGGGATTACCGGTATCGGAACATAGTAAAATATGCCATTCTATTGAAGAGGCAATAGATTACATAAATTTTTGGGATATACAGAGAAAATTTCTTCCTTTTGCTACTGATGGTATCGTAATAAAGGTTAACGAATTGAATTATCAAAAGCAACTCGGTTTTACGGCTAAATCGCCCAGATGGGCTACAGCATTCAAATTCAAACCAGAACAAGAACTCACAAAACTTCTAAGTGTGGACTATCAGGTAGGGAGAACTGGAGCAATTACTCCTGTCGCAAATCTTGAGCCTGTACAACTTTCAGGTACTGTCGTAAAAAGGGCATCCCTCCATAATAAAGAGCAGATGAATTTGTTGGATATTAGAATCGGAGATTATGTATATGTAGAAAAAGGAGGAGAAATTATTCCTAAAATAACCGGGATTGAAATAAGCAAACGTAACAGTGATGTTAAAATACCGGATTTTCCACAAAATTGTCCCGATTGTGGTACCCCACTTATTAAAGACGAATCACAGGCAAAATACTATTGCCCTAATAGTGATTTCTGCCCTACCCAGATAAAATCAAAATTTATCCACTTTATTTCACGTAAAGCGATGGATATTCTGGCTGGAGATGCAACTATCGAACAATTGTTTAATAAAGGATATATTAATTCTTTATCAGACCTTTACAAAATCAGTAAAGATCAGTTACTTACCCTTGATGGATGGAAAGAAAAATCCGCCGATAATTTTATCAAAAGCATAGAAAATTCAAAAAGTGTCCCATTTCATAGAGTATTGTATGCAATCGGCATTAGACATATTGGTGAAACGACTGCAAAAATGCTTTCAAATTATTTCAAAAGTATTGATGCTCTTAGTTCCGCTACGCGAGATGATTTATTACAGATTGACGAGATAGGCGATATTGTTGCTGACTCAATTATTCAATATTTTAAAGAGCCAATTCATATAAGACTTATTGAAGATCTTAAAAGTTTTGGATTAAATTTTGAAGTGGATAAGTCAAGTATAAAAATTTTATCAGAGAAACTTTCGGGCAAGTCAATTGTTATATCAGGTAATTTTACTATTTCAAGAGAAGATCTTAAACATAAAATTGAGTTACACGGAGGAAAAAATACCGGTTCTATTAGTGGAAATACCTCTTATTTGGTTGTAGGAGAAAAATATGGTCCTGAGAAGATGCGAAAAGCGGAAAAATTGGGAATTAAAATAATTGACGAAAAAGAATTTTATAAAATTATAGGTGAATAAACATGAAACAAACTAAAATTTCTGATAGAATCTATTATGTTGGTACAAATGATAGAAAAAAATCATTATTTGAAAACAATTGGCCATTACCAAACGGTATATCCTATAATTCATATCTTATTGCAGATTTGAAATCAGCATTGATAGACACTTTGGAATATGGATCAAAGAGCGATTACATCATAACAATTAAAGAAATTTTAAAGGGAAAATCCTTAGACTACCTTATTATTAATCATCTTGAGCCAGACCATGCAAGCATGATAAGCGAAGTCATAAATTGCTATCCTGATGTTAAAATTGTTGCTAATAAGCAATGTATGCGTTTACTCTCCTCCTATTATACTATTTCCGAAAATCAACTTCTTGAAATAAAAGAAGGAGATGTTCTTGATCTTGGTTATCATAAGCTTTCTTTCATAATGATTCCATGGGTACACTGGCCTGAAACTATGATAACTTATGATGCTACTGAACGTATTCTATTCACATGTGATGCTTTTGGCTCCTTTGGCACATTGGATGGAGGAATATTTGATGATGAAGTTAATTTTGAACGATATTATGAAGATGAAATGAGGAGATACTATTCTAATATTATAGGGAAATATTCCAACTTTGTCCAAAGAGCATTTGAAAAGCTGTCTGTTGTTCCGATAAAAATGATTTGTCCTTCCCATGGTGTTATATGGAAAGAAGATATTGAAAAAGTGATGTCTCTTTATAAAAAATGGAGCTATAATAAATCAGAAAAAGGGGTAGTTATTGCCTATGCTTCCATGTATGGAAATACGGAAAAGATGGCTGATTACCTTGCAAGATGTATTGCAGAGGAAGGAATAAAAAATATCAAGATATTTGATGTATCCAAAACTCATCCCTCTTACATAATAAGTGAGATATGGAGGTATGAAGGATTGATTCTTGGCACTTGTGCCTATAATGGAGAGATGCATCCGCAAATGGGGCTCCTGTGTAATGAATTACTTATATGTGCTCCTAAAAATAAAAAATTTGCAATTTTCGGTTCCTCCACATGGAATGGAGCCGGAGTCAAGGCACTTATTTCATTTGCACAAAAAAGCGAATGGCAACCCGTTATAGAGCCTGTACAGATTTTAGGTGCTGCAACCAATGAAAAAATGACAGAATTAAAACAACTTGCAATAAAAATTGCTAAGCAAATCAAATAATAAACCTTTTAAATGAACAAGTTCAAAGAAAAATTTTGGCTAAATTACAGATCTGTGATAAAATTTATCACAAATGATATTTGGCGCCTGGATTTTTCTGAATTAAGTAATTTCAAAGCAAGATTGATACGGCATCTAAAAGTATTGATTATTACACTCAAAGAGTTCGGAAAATTAAGAGTTGGAAGAGAAGCAGTCGCTTTAAGTTACTTTGGAATAATGGCGGCAGTTCCATTGGTAGCAGTAATTTTAGCAGTATCCAATGGATTCGGGCTCAACCAGAAATTATCCGATATGCTATATTCATCATTTCCAACAAGTACGGACTTGATTGCCGCTATACTTGGGTTTGCAAATAATATTGTCGTTTCAATCGACAAAGGGGCATTCGGATGGATAAGTTTTATTACATTTGTTTGGTTGGTTATATGGTTGATGTTAAATATAGAAGGAGCATTCAATCGTATATGGAAAGTTGAGAAGTCAAGAAGTTTATGGAAAAGAGGGCTCGTTTATCTGACAATTTTAATTCTATCTCCTTTTGTTCTATTGCTTTTTTTATATGGGGTTGCATATTATGCACAATTTATAAATGAGATAAAAGATAATTTAGGCTTTTTTAGCTTTATTACCACCAATTTATATTGGATAATTTTCTACGGAGTTACTATCTTTGTACTTTCAGCGATGTATTTTGTTATACCACATGCAAAGATAAAATATAGTGCATGTTTAAAGGCATCTATGATTTCTGGATTTGCATTTGTAGTGATACAATATTTATATCTTGAAACACAGCTTATGGTAACAAGACTAAGTGCGGTATATGGCATATTTGCTGCTATTCCACTCTTAATGGCCTGGATGAATTTATGTTGGTTTGTAATTTTGTTTGGTTCCGACCTTTCATATGCGTTCCAACATGTTGATGATTATAATGCCGAAATTGACAAATAATACTAAATATTATGGATTATATAGATTTTATTAACAATGATCTTCTCCAGTCCCTTATTAGAGACACAAAGGAAGACAAGGCAAAAATCAGAGAGATTTTTGCAAAAAGTAAAGCAAAAATACCTCTCACATTGGAGGAAACAGCTCATTTAATTGCAATCAAGTCACCTGAGATGATGCAAGAGTTGTTTGAAACAGCAAGAGAATTAAAACGTTCAATATACGGAAACAGAATTGTGCTTTTTGCCCCACTATATATTGGCAATTACTGTATCAATGATTGTAAATATTGCGGGTTTAGAAAATCATTACGAACAGCTGTACGTAAAACTTTGTCAAATGATGAGATTGTTACTGAAGTTACTGAACTTGAAAAGCAAGGACACAAGAGACTTATTTTAGTATATGGAGAACATCCTCAATATACTCCTGAATTCATTGCTGAAACAGTGAAAATTTGTTATAATACAAAATATAAAAATGGTGAAATACGTAGAGTTAACATTAATGCTGCGCCACTTGATGTTGAAGGATTTAAGACTGTAAAAGCTGCCGGAATAGGAACCTTCCAGGTTTTTCAAGAGACATATCACAAAGAAACATATGCAAAAATGCACCCTGCTGATACACGAAAAGGTGATTATATGTGGAGATTAAGCGCAATGGACAGGGCGTTCGAAGGGGGAATCGACGATATGGGTATAGGAGCATTATTTGGCTTGTATGACTGGAGATTTGATGTTCTTGGACTTGTATCCCATGCAATTCATTTGAAGAAGACTCATGGAGTAGGTCCTCACACAATAAGTTTTCCACGTATACAGCCTGCATATGGAATAAATCTTGATTTACCGTGGGCAGTATCGGATGAACACTTTAAACAACTTGTCGCAATACTCCGTCTTGCTGTTCCATATACCGGAATGATAATGACCGCACGTGAAAGTAAAGAAATCAGAGATGAAGTAATAGAGTTCGGCGTATCTCAGATAGATGCAGGCACAAAACTTGAAATTGGCGGATATCAAAAGAAACAAGGGGAACAAGAGCTTAATAAAGAACAATTTAAAGTTGGAGACACCAGAAATTTGGATGAAGTAATAAAATGGCTTTTAGAAAAAGAATTTTTACCTAGTTTCTGCACTTCATGCTACAGATTGGGAAGAACAGGCGAACACTTTATGGAATATGCCATACCAGGATTTATTGGACAATTCTGTACTCCGAATGCCATCTTGACGCTGACCGAATATCTAGAAGACTATGCATCACCCGAGACAAAGGAGGAAGGATATAAATTGATTGAAAAAGAAATTGCCCGATATAAAGACACTGAGAAAAAGGAGCTGCTTGTAAGAAGACTTGCACTCATAAAGGGCGGAAAGAGGGATTTATTATTCTAAATTATTAATTATAACAAGAGTATGTTTACAGAAGAAGACAACAACTTAATCAACAAGGAATTTGAAGGATTGCGAATAGCCAGTCTAAAAAGATGTGCTGATCAAGAGCAATATGAGCTCGTGCTTAAAGCCTTTGAGTTTGCAAATGAAGCTCATAAAGGGGTAAGGCGTCGTTCCGGTGAGCCATACATCCTCCACCCTATCTTTGTTTCTAAAATTGTAGTACAAGAGATTGGTTTAGGTTGTAAATCTATCTGTGCTGCACTTTTACATGATGTTGTAGAAGACACTGAATATACTGTTGAAGATATTCAAAGATTGTTTGGAGATAAAATAGCATCATTAGTTGACGGCTTAACTAAAATAAAGATTGCCCTTGATAATGACAACAGAAATGATTTTAAAAATATTCAAGCTGAAAACTTCAAGCGTATTCTGATGACCCTGAACGATGATGTCCGTATTGTCCTAATCAAATTGGCAGACCGCCTTCACAATATGAGAACCATTCAATACATGCCTGATTATAAAAGGGATAAGATTCTCAGTGAAACAATGTATATTTTTATACCTCTTGCTCACAGGCTTGGACTATATGGCATTAAATCGGAAATGGAAAATATCTGGTTACAATATAGGGAACCAACAGCATATATAGATATTGAAGAGAAACTTTCAATAGTAATGAAAGAAAGGGGAGAAACAATTGACAGATTTATTGAACCTATAAATGAAATTGTAACGACTGCCGGATATAAAGTTGAAATTCTTAAAAGAATGAAAACCCCATATTCTATATGGCGTAAAATGAATACCAAGAATATACCATTTGAACAGATATTCGACTTATTTGCAGTAAGAATAATTTTTGAAGCAAAGCAAGGATTAAGCGAGAGGGAACAATGCTGGCAAATGTTTTCACTTAT
>JBAXYG010000066.1:0-7006 GCA_041670905.1 Bacteroidales bacterium | reverse complement strand
TATGTTACAGACGTGATTGAAAAGAGCGACAAAAATAAAGATTATATTGACAAACTAAATAAACTTGACTGTCCTATTGTCCTTATTATCAATAAAATTTATTTAAGTAATCAAGAAGAGGTTGAGCGATTAATAAAAATGTGGAAAGATTTCATTCCAAAAGCAGAAATTTTTCCTGCATCCGCGCTTGAAAGATTCAATCTTGAGACAATTTTCGAAAAAATAATAGACCTTCTTCCTGCAAGTCCTCCATGGTATGACAAAGAAATATTTACAGATAAGAGTCTAAGATTTTTTGCTTCAGAAATTCTTCGTGAAAAAATTTTAATCAATTATTCAAAAGAAATTCCATATTGCACCGAAGTTATTATTGAAGAATTCAAAGAGTTAAATAACCGTTTTGACATCAGTGCAGTAATAAATGTCATGCGTGATTCCCAAAAAGGAATAATTATAGGAAATAAAGGACTGGCTCTTAAAAAAGTAGGAACTCAAGCCAGAATAGATATGGAAGCTTTTTTTGAAAAAAAGGTATTTTTGCAGATATTTGTAAAAGTAGAACCAAATTGGAGAGAAGACAAACGCAAACTTAAAAAGTTTGGTTATATTCAAGATTAACAACACAATAACCTATAATTCCTAATGATTACTGAAGACCTGGATTTAGAAAAAGAAGATGATATTGTAGAAGAACCTACTGACCAAGATGAGGAAAGTTTAGGAAAATACGACAAATTAGTCTTAGAAGGAGAAAAAAAGTACAAGCTTACAGGCATGTATAAGGATTGGTTCCTTGATTATGCCTCATATGTCATACTTGAAAGAGCCGTACCAAACATTGTGGACGGTTTAAAGCCGGTACAGCGTCGTATTCTTCATGCAATGAAAAAAAGTGAAGATGGTCGTCTTCATAAAGTTGCCGGAATAATAGGTGATACGATGAAGTTCCACCCACACGGTGATGCTTCAATTAAAGATGCGCTGGTACAACTTGGACAAAAAGATATAATGGTTACCTGCCAGGGTAACTGGGGAAACATTCTTACCGGAGATGATGCTGCAGCCGCAAGATATATTGAGGCAAAACTTAGTAAATTTGCCTTAGAGGTAGCATTCAATCCAAAAATTACCGAATGGATACCGTCTTATGATGGAATCAATATGGAACCTGTCTCCTTACCTATGAAGTTTCCTCTTTTGCTGGCACAAGGTGCAGAAGGAATTGCAGTTGGGCTTGCCTCAAAAATTCTTCCCCATAATTTCAACGAACTTTTGGATGCATGCATATCAGTATTGAAAGGTGAAAATTTTGAGTTATATCCCGATTTTCCTACTGGAGGTTTAGCTGATTGTTCAAAATATAACAATGGACTTAGAGGAGGACGAATAAAGATACGTGCTAAAATCATCAAGACCGATAAAAAGACTTTAACCATAACCGAAATACCGTTCGGAGAAACGACCGGCAGCTTAATAGAATCTATAATAACAACAAACGACAAAGGTAAAATCAAGATAAAGAAGATAGATGACATGTCTGCAAGCAATGTAGAAATAATTCTTCACCTTCACAACGACATTTCTCCAGACAAAACTATTGATGCTCTTTACGCTTTTACTAAATGTGAAGTATCTATTTCCCCTAATGCATGTGTTATAATGGAACGAAAACCTCATTTTATTGGGGTTGACGAAATATTAAAATACAATGCTCTTCATACTAAAGAACTTTTCTCCAAGGAATTGAACATTATTTTGGACGAATTGGAAGATGATTGGCATTATTCTTCTCTTGAGAAAATTTTCTTTGAAAATAAAATTTACCGTATACTTGAAAATGAAGCTGTCAGCTGGGAAGATCAACTCCAACAAATTGAAATTGAAATTAAAAAATACCAAAACCTTTTACTAAAACAGATTACAATAGAGGATGTACTTAAACTTGTAGAAAAACCTGTACGTAAAATCTCAAAATTTGACATTAAAGCAGCTGAAGAAAAAATAAGAGGAATTGAAATCAATATTGTCGAAGTAAAGAACAATCTTGAACATTTAAATGAATTTACTATTCGCCACTTCCAATCCATTAAAAAGAAATACGGAGCTGCATTTTTAAGAAAAACTGAAATAACATCATTTGAAACTATTCAGGCAACAAAAGTTGTAGTTGCAAATGCAAAATTGTACGCAAATAAAGAAGAAGGATTTGTTGGTCTAGATTCAAAAAAAGTTGAAAACTCCCAATTTGTATGTGATTGCTCTGACATAGATGATGTAATCATATTTCTCAAAAACGGTAAATATTTCGTCACTAAAGTAAGTGAAAAAGCATTTGTAGGAAAAAACATAATACATGTTTCTGTATTTAAGAAAAATGACAACAGAACTATATATAATACAATTTATAGAGACGGGAAGAATGGAACATATTATGTAAAACGATTCTCAGTTACAAGCATTACTAGAGATAAGGAATATGATCTCACCCAAGGGAAAGACAGTTCTTCAGTAGTTTGGTTTACAGCAAATCCGAATGGAGAAGCTGAAGTAATCAAAATATTCTTCAGACCACGTCCTAAACTCAAGAAACTTATTGAAGAGTACGATTTTGCAAAATTAGCAGTTAAAGGAAGAGCTTCACTTGGAAATATCCTAACTAAAAATTCTATTCATAAGATTCAACTTAAGTCAAAAGGAGTATCTACCATAGGAGGCAAAGAAATATGGTTTGACATGGATATTAATCGTTTAAATGATGCATCTCGTGGATTGTTTTTAGGTGAATTCATCCAAGGTGAACATATTCTTGCAATATGCAAAGACGGAACATTCTACACAACATCATTTGACCTAAGTAATAGGTATCAAGGTGATATAGAAAGAGTGGAAAAACTGGATACAATAAAAACATATTCTGCCATCTATTATGATGGCTCTCTTGAAATGTTCTATCTTAAAAGATTCAGTTTTGAAGAGAGTGATAATAACGTCCAATATTTTATTTCAGAAGCACCAAACTCAAAACTACTTGCATTATCTACTGATAATTATCCTCAAATAAAAGTGACGTATACAGGTAAGCACGAAAATCGCCCACCTGAACTCATAGATGCAGAACAATTCATAGGAAAGAAAAGTTTCAAAGCTAAAGGTAAGCGTATCAACACTTATGAAATAGGTAATATTGAATTTATAGAGCCTCTTTCAAAAGAAGAACCAGCTACTGAAGCTTATGAAGAAAAAAAAGAAGCTGAAGGGTCAGAACAGATAACTGAAATAGAACTGATAGAAAATCAAGAGGAAAACCAAGAATTAACTCTGTTTTAATATATGATTATTGCCTTAACCGGTTTCATGGGCTCAGGTAAGAGCACATACGGAAAGAGGGCATCAGAGCTCTCCGGGTTTCGTTTTATTGACCTTGATACAGAAATTGAATCCATATATGGTTCTATATCTACGATTTTTGCCGACTCAGGTGAATCTTTTTTTAGAAACAAAGAGAAAGAAACTCTAAAAAAAATCCTAAAAAAAGATGAAAATATTATTCTTGCTTTAGGAGGAGGAACCGTAATGGATGAAGAAAATGTTTTAATTCTTAAACAAACATGTACTGTAGTTTGGTTAAAGACACCTATTGAAATGATAATTTATGAGATATCAAAAGCTCCGGAGAGACCTCTTCTCAAAGGAAAAAGCGTTAAAGATATTGAAGAATTATTTTCCAGCCGTGTTCCTTTCTATAAAAATGCTGCCAAAATAATAATTGAGACTAAGAATAAGAGTGTTGAAGAAGTCGCAAAAGAAATTTCTAAAATAAATCCTCTCTCTCTTTAATATCCTTAACCCTAAGTTGGATATTTGCAATACCTCTATAGTAATTTTCTGCGATTGAATAACAAATATCAACCGGATTTCCGGCTTGCATATGCTCAAAATGATCCGAACGATTAAAAGCTATTGCTGAAATATGTCTGTATGGTTCATCTTCTTGAATAAGTTCAAGTTTAAGATGGCCTGCATCCGACCCCACTCTTCTTCCATTACCGTTATCATAAACATTTTCAGTAATAAACACGGGCGAAAGATTGCCTGGTCCAAAAGGTTGAAACTGTTTAAGAAGTCTAAAAAACTTTGGAGTTATCTGTTTAAATTCAAGAAAAGAATCAATATTAACTATAGGAGTCAGCAACTCATCAGTAATCTTATTTGCTACATAATTTTCAAATCTTTTGCAGAACTCTTTAAAATTATCCTCTTTCATAGTCAATCCAGCGGCATACATGTGACCACCAAAATTTTCCAAGAGATCAGAACATGATTCAATTGCTTCATAAAGATCAAATCCGGGAATAGATCTTGCAGAACCGGTAATTAACCCATTAGACTGCGTAAGCACAATAGTAGGTCTGTAATATGCCTCCACTAAACGTGAAGCAACAATTCCTACCACCCCTTTATGCCATACCGGATTATACACAATTGAGGACTTCTTGGTTTCAAAATCGGGAAAATTCCTTACCATTTCAAGTGCTTCCACTGTTATCTCCCTATCAATATTTTTTCTGTCATTATTATGAATATTGATTGCGTTACCGATTTCCCGTGCGTCATCATCATCTCTGGAAGTCAACAGATCTACAGATGTCTTACCGGACTCCATTCTACCTGCTGCATTTATACGAGGTCCTATTTTAAATACAATTTCGTCAATTGTTATCTTATGTTTTTCTAGACCTGACAATTTGATTATTGAAAGCAATCCTTTACGTGGATTTTCATTCAATTGTTTCAATCCGTAATAAGCCAGTACCCTATTCTCACCGGTAACTGAAACCAAATCGGACGCAATACTTACAACCAGTAAATCAAGAAGCGGATATATTTCATCAAAAGGAATTCCATATTCCTGAGCATAGGCCTGTACAAGTTTAAACCCTACACCACAACCAGAAAGATCTTCAAAAGGATAATTACAATCTTCCCTCTTAGGATCAAGAACGGCAACCGCCGGCGGAAGTTCCATATCCGGAAGGTGGTGATCACATATTATCATATCTATTCCCAGGTCCTTAGCATATTTAACTTTTTCAACAGCCTTTATACCACAATCCAGTGAAATTATCAATGTACATTTATGTTCTTTTGCCCAATCTATTCCTTTATATGAGACACCATACCCTTCATCATATCTGTCAGGTATATAATAATCTATATTTGAGGTAAAGGTTCTGACAAACGAATATATGAGAGCAACAGCAGTGGTTCCATCAACATCATAATCTCCATATATTAAAAGATTCTCCTTATTTATGATTGATTCATGGAGCCGAGCTACCGCCCTATCCATATCTTTCATAAGAAAAGGATCATGAAGCTTTGATAAATCAGGACGAAAAAAATCACGGGCTTGTTCAAAAGTCTTTATACCTCTTTGCACCAGCAAATTAGCCAAAACCTGATCAATACCCACCTCTTGAGCCAATTGCCTGACCAATGCAGGATTTCCAGGCTCTTTTACTATCCACTTTTTATCAACTATCATATCTTTACAAAGGTAGAGATTTTATTCTTCAAAATAGATAAAAAAGGTTATTTTTGCAAAATATCAAACTACATTAGGTATGGAAATTTTTAACCTTAACGAACAGGAAATAAACCGTCGTTCTTCTTTAAAACAAATGATGGATCTCGGAATTAATCCTTATCCTGCAGAGGCATACAATATAAACACTACAACTGAAGAAATAAAGAGAGATTTTGACCCTCAAAAGGAAAACTTTAAAGATATCTCTATTGCAGGAAGAATAATGAGCCGCAGAATAATGGGGGCTGCATCATTTATAGAAATCCAGGATGAATTAGGCAAAATTCAAGTTTACATAAAACGTGATGAAATTTGTCATGGCGAAAACAAAGCCTTATATAATACCGTATTTAAAAAATTACTGGACATAGGAGACATTATAGGGATTGAAGGATATGCATTTATCACACAGACAGGTCAATTGTCCATTCATGCACATAACATGAAGGTTCTGAGCAAATCGCTCAGAGTACTTCCTATTGTAAAAGAGAAAGAAGGCGAAGTATATGATGCATTTTCAGACCCCGAATTACGTTACCGAATGAGATATGTGGACTTGATAGTAAATCCCAATGTAAAAGACACATTTATCAAGAGAACTAAGATAATCTCAACAATGAGAAACTTCTTTAATGAGCATGGTTATCTTGAAGTTGAAACTCCTATCCTCCAGCCTATACCAGGTGGAGCTAGCGCCCGTCCTTTTATTACCCATCATAATACTCTTGATATGCCTCTATACCTGAGGATAGCAAATGAATTATACCTTAAACGACTTATAGTAGGTGGTTTTTCCGGCGTATATGAATTTGCAAAAGATTTCCGGAATGAGGGGATGGACCGTACACATAATCCTGAATTTACAGTTTTGGAAATATATGTTGCATATAAAGATTACAAATGGATGATGGAATTTGTTGAAGAGATGATTGAACGTGTTGCTCTATCACTCCACAATAAAACTTTGTTACCTCTAGGAGAAAATGAAATAGAGTTCAAGAAACCATACAGAAGATTACCAATGCTTGATGCCATAAAAGAGTATTCAGGAGTAGATGTAAATGGTATGGGAGAAAAAGAGTTGCTTGAGGTATGTAAAAAACTAAAAGTAACAACAGATAAGACTATGGGAGTAGGCAAGTTGATTGATGCCATTTTTGGTGAATATTGTGAAAAGTACCTTATACAACCTACTTTTATAATAGATTACCCGGTTGAGACATCTCCACTGACTAAGAGACACAGAGACAACCCGGAATTAACTGAGCGTTTCGAACTTTTTGTAAATGGTAAAGAATTAGCAAATGCATATAGTGAGTTAAATGACCCTATTGACCAACTTGAACGTTTTCATGACCAGTTGAAACTGAAAGATAAAGGAGATGATGAGGCTATGTTTATTGATATGGATTTTATACG
>JBAXYG010000065.1:0-7103 GCA_041670905.1 Bacteroidales bacterium | reverse complement strand
GGGACAATGAGTATTTCTCTTTTTAAATTCATTTAATTACATTTGTAATGTATTATAGCTACTTTCAAGTAATTATAAATGTTCATCATGTTTTTATAATTTATAAATATATTAAACTTTAATAAAAAAATGAAGAAAATAGGCTTGTTAATCCTTACGGCTCTTCTTTTTGTTACAACACCAGCCAGTGGAGATGAGGGAATGTGGCTTTTACCTCTTCTCGAGAAAATGAACATAAAAAAAATGCAGGATTTAGGATGCAAACTTTCTGCAGAAGACATTTACAGCATCAACAACTCTTCTCTTAAAGATGCTATCGTCCAATTCGGCGGCGGATGTACTGCTGAAATAATCTCTCCCGAAGGACTGCTTGTTACAAACCATCACTGCGGATATGGCTCAATACAGAACCTCAGTTCTATTGAACATAATTACCTTGAAGACGTATATTGGGCAATGAATAGGTCAGAGGAACTTCCGGCTGAAGGGCTTTCTGTAACATTTCTTGAAAAGATAAAGGACGTTACCGCTATTATAGAAAAAGCCCAAAAGAAATATTCTACTCAAAAAGAAAAAGACAGTATATTTAAAAGCATTTCAAGTGATCTTGTATTTAAAGCTATTAATAACAATAAAAACCTGAAGGCACGAGTTCATTCAATGTATGGAGGAAATGCATTCTACCTTATAGTTACAAAAACGTATAATGATATACGTTTTGTAGGAGCTCCCCCTTCTTCAATCGGAAAATTCGGTGCAGATACTGATAATTGGATGTGGCCACGTCATACTTGTGATTTTTCAATGTTTCGAGTATATGCAGACAAAGATAACAACCCGGCTGATTATTCTCCTGATAATGTTCCTTACAAAGCAAAAAAGCACCTTACCATATCACTTAAAGGAGTCAATCCAAATGATTTTACAATGATTATTGGGTACCCCGGCAGAACCAACCGTTTCATGACAAGTTCAGAACTGGATGAGACAGTAGCAACAAATACAATAAAAATTTACGTTAGAGGTGTCCGTCAAAAAATCATGATGGAAAATATGCTTGCTGATCCAAAGGTTAAAATTCAATATGCAAGCAAATACAGTGGTTCTTCAAATGGTTGGAAAAAATATATGGGGATGAATGAAACCTTTGAAAAGCTTAACGTAAAAGAGCGTTGTATTGCAGAAGAAAAAGCATTTAAAGAGTGGGTTGACCAAAAATCATCCCGAATAAAAAAATACGGGAAAGCAATTGAACAAATAACTACAGCTGTTGAAAATAGAAAAAATTTAAATTGCATTTATGCTTTTCTGACTGAATCAGTAGGAAGAATTGAAATTTGCCAGATAGCTGAAGAAATAAATAGTATTATCAGTGACTCAAAAGCTGTTAATCCTGACAAAGTGAAAGAAATTGAAGAAAGCCTTGATTCTTTTTACACTGACTATTCTGTTAAAACAGACAAGAAAATAGCCAAGGAAATGATTAAGATATGTATGGATAATGTTCCTCCCGAATATTTTCCTACAACCTTTAATGAAATAAATACAAAATTTAAAGGGGATATCAATGCTTATGTCGATTATGTTTTCGACAATTCTATCTTCACTTCAAAAGAGAAAGCAGAGCAATCCATTAAAAAAACTATTTCAAATATTCAAGCAGAAGGGAGAGACGAAAGTGTCCCTGCTAAAAATTATGTAGCAGAAGATCCTGCTTTTCAATGGAATAATTCAATATCCAAGCCTATAAGAACTCTTTCTTTAGAGCTAAGAAAACAAGGGATCACATATGCTGAAGGGAAAAAAGCATTTATAGGGGGACAATTGGAAATGCGTAAAGGACAAGCAATATATCCGGATGCAAACTCAACTATGCGTTTAACATATGGAACAGTTATTCCTTATTCACCAAAAGATGCTGTAGTATATAATTATTATACAACTTTGGATGGAGTAATGCAAAAAGAAGATCCAAATAACTGGGAATTTGTAGTTCCAGAAAAACTAAAACAGCTTTATGCCTCAAAAGATTTCGGCAAATATGCTATGCCAAACGGTAAAATGCCAGCCTGCTTTATTACAAACAGTGATATTACAGGTGGAAATTCAGGAAGTCCAGTAATGAATGCCAACGGAGAACTTATCGGATTAGCATTTGACGGTAATTGGGAGGCAATGTCTGGTGATATAATCTTTGAACCTACACTTCAGCGTTGTATAAATGTAGATATAAGATATGTACTTTTCATCGTAGATAAGTTCGGTGGTGCAGGCTACCTTCTTAATGAAATGACAATAATGGAATAAGTACCATATTTACTTAAAACAATTTAAACAAAATATCATGTCACTTGAAATACAAATACAGCAAGATTTAAAAGCCGCCATGTTGGCAAAAGACAAAGTGGCTTTAGCCTCAGTCAGAGGAATAAAAGCAGCTATTTTAATTGCTAAAACATCGGAAGGAGGACCTTCCGAGTTAACCGATGGAGATATTATAAAACTTATACAGAAGCTCGTAAAACAACGTAAAGAAAGTGCAGAGATATACACTCAACAATCACGTCCCGAACTGGCAAAAAACGAATTGGACGAAATAGCATGTATGGAAAAATACCTGCCAAAACAAATGAGTGAAGTTGAGGTTGAAGCCACTCTTAAGAATATTATAGCACAGTTAGGAGCAACCTCTCCCACTGATATGGGAAAAGTAATGGGTGCCGCAACAAAAGCCCTTGCAGGACAGGCTGATGGAAGACTAATCTCAACATTAGTGAAAAAATTACTTTCCTAAACACGTATAGGTAATTAAATAGATAAAAAAATAGTCGGTTACAAATAACCGGCTATTTTTTTCATTGCTTCTAATACAGGCCCCTCTGTGAGAGCAGACGGTTCACCATTATCTCCCCCCTCTCGTATACTTTGAATAAGAGGTATCTGCCCCAATAAAGGTAAATCATATTTATCTGCAATCGCCTTACATCCGTCTTTGCCGAAAATGTAATATTTATTCTGAGGCAATTCAGCCGGAGTAAACCATGCCATATTCTCAATTATTCCATAAATATGTTTTTTTATAGCATCATTACGAAACATATTTACTCCTTTTTCTACATCAGCAAGAGCTACAGCCTGTGGAGTACTCACTATAATAGCCCCGGAAAGCGGAATATCGTGAACCATAGAAATATGAATATCTCCCGTTCCCGGAGGAAGGTCTATTAATAAGTAATCAAGCCGGCCCCATTTTACTTGCAGAATCATTTGTTTAAGAGCATTACAAGCCATAGGGCCTCTCCATATCAGCGCTTGTTCTGGACGAGCAAAATATCCTATTGACATCCATTTTACTCCATATTTTTCTATAGGAATTATCAATTCACTCTTTTCCGAATCAGATTTCCCCCCCTCAACAATTTCAACCTCTGGCATAAATCCCTCAGTACCTGTCATTTTAGGGACAGAAGGACCGTAAACATCAGCATCGGCAAGTCCTACTTTATACCCCATTTTAGCCAATGTAATAGCAAGATTTACAGCAACTGTAGATTTACCCACACCTCCCTTTCCTGAAGCAATGGCAATAATTTTATCCACATCTGATAGCTGTTCCTGTCCTAATTCAAGCTTAACTTTTTTTTCTGGTTTCTTTTCTCTCACCAATTCTAAAATTGATATTTCCATATTGGGAAAAGCCTCATTAAGAACTTTTTCACACTCCTTCTTAATACTTCCGGCCAAAGCATCACGCCCGGTAAAAACCAATTTGAATTTAATTTTTTCCTCCTCTATCTTAATATCCTCCACCATTCCCAAAGAAACAATATTTTCATCCTTAGCTGGGTGAAAAACACTTGCCAATATTTTATTTATAGTTTTAATGTCTGCTTTCATACCTACTCCTTCGGTGCAATACTTTTTAAAAATAATTCATCCATCTGAGATTCATCAATTAAGGACGGTGTATCAAGCATTACATCTCTCCCGGTATTATTTTTAGGGAAAGCGATATAATCCCTTATTGTTTCCTGTCCTCCAAACAAAGAACAGAAACGGTCAAAGCCAAAAGCTATTCCACCATGAGGAGGAGCTCCATATTTGAATGCATTTATTAAAAATCCAAATCTATATTCAGCATCCTCTTTTGAAAAACCGAGGACCTTGAACATTCGTTCCTGAACAGCCGAATCATGTATACGTATAGATCCTCCGCCAACTTCGGTACCATTAAGAACAAAATCATACGCATTTGCACAAACTTGTTCCAAATCTTCTTTCTTATCACTATAAAATTTATCGAGATCCTCCGGCTTAGGTGAGGTAAAAGGGTGATGCATTGCATAAAACCTTCCCATTTCTTCATCCCATTCCAAAAGAGGAAAATCACATACCCAAAGAGGAGCAAATACTTTGTTATCTCTCAGACCGAACCTATTTCCCATCTCAATTCTTAAAGTACCCAAAGCAATCTGTGTTTTTGCTTTTTGCCCCGCTATTATCAGGATTAAATCGCCCTCTTTTGCGCCTGTTTCCAAAGTTATCTTTTTCAAATCTTCAGAAGTGAAAAATTTATCAACAGATGATTTTATCCCCTCCTGAGCAAATCTTATATAGATAAGATTTTTTGCCCCTACCTGAGGCCTTTTAACCCACTCCGTCAATTCATCAAGTTGTTTACGTGTATAAGATGCAGCTCCCTCAACAACAATTCCTCCAGCATATGGTACATTATCAAATACAGCAAAATCATGTCCCTGTACCAGTGAGGTTATTTCGTTAATCTTCATCCCAAACCGGATATCCGGTTTATCGGATCCGTAGAAAGACATTGCATCTGTATAGCTCATACGAGGAAATTTCTGGGAAAATTCTATGTCTAAAACATTTTTGAATAAACATTTGGCCATATCTTCAAAAACAGTGAAAATATCCTCTCTCTCAACAAATGACATTTCGCAGTCAATTTGAGTAAATTCAGGCTGACGGTCGGCACGAAGATCTTCATCTCTAAAACAACGGACAATTTGAAAATATCTGTCATATCCGGCAACCATTAATAGTTGTTTAAGTTGTTGCGGACTTTGAGGTAAAGCATAAAATTGTCCGGGATTCATACGACTTGGAACAACAAAATCACGTGCTCCTTCCGGTGTAGACTTTATAAGATATGGAGTTTCAATCTCCATAAAATTTTTACTGTCCAAAAACTTTCTAACTTCTTGAGCCATTCTGTGACGTAATTCCAAAGCCTTTTTAAGAGGATTCCTGCGAAGATCCAGATAACGGTATTTAGCACGTAATTCTTCTCCACCATCAGATTCATCTTCAATTGTAAAAGGTGGAGTTAGTGCCGGATTCAATAATATAATTTCAGAAAGTTTTATTTCTATATCTCCTGTTGAGATTTTATTGTTTTTACTTTTTCTTTCTGCGACAACTCCTTTTATCTGTATTACAAATTCTCTTCCCAGCTTTTCTGCCTGCTGATTCAATTCTTTTGAAGAAGATTCATCAATGACCAATTGAGTAATGCCATATCTATCCCTAAGATCAATAAAACTCATCCCCCCCATTTTGCGGGTTTTTTGTACCCAGCCTGCCAAAGTCACTTTCTGTCCTACATTTTCTGCGCGTAATTCTCCGCAAGTATGTGTCCTATACATTATATATTATTTTTTGTTCTATTTTATGTTAGATAAAGGATTTATAAGATATCCTGAGTTCATCAAATGCGCCGCCCACATGAAATATCCATCGACATTCAAATGAATTCCATCATAAGTATATTGTTCATCTAAATCTCCTTTTTTATCCTTTAGTGATTTTGATATATCAATGTAAATATACCCATACTTCTCTTCGTCTGCCTGAAGAAGCTTATTCAGTTCTTCCACTTTTGCATTAATTCCTTTATAATATTTTGATTTTGGATTTAAAGGTAACGTACTTTGAATATACAAGTCAGTATCGGGTAATTCTTTTTTTATTTTTTTAATCAGTTTTTCATAAGATTTCCATGCTGAAGAGACAGTAAGGTCTGATTTGTTTATAAAATCATTAATCCCTATCATCAAAAAAATCTTACGTGGATTTTCCTCAACTATATCATCCAATCTATTATATACTCCCTCTATAACATCACCGCTTATTCCACGATTGATAACAGGAGAAAGAGGAAGTAACTCAGTCCATGGACAATTGTTATTTAGACTGTTTCCCAACATTATGAATTTACCGGTAGTTTCAGGTAAAGAGTTAAAAATAGAAACACGATGTTTATAATAATCTGTGATTTCAGCATATTCACGATCATTAGCTTTGTTTAATGCAGTATTACCTACATATTTTTCAATTGCTTTTGCTACAACTTCATACCCTGCACCGTTTAAATTAACACCGTTCCAACTATAATTTTCGGATAAGACTCCTTTTTCTCCTATTAAGAGGGCTGGAATATCAACATATATAAATGCTCCTTTTTTTGAAGATTCAGCGATAGCAGAATTTATTTTATTGGTTTCAGAAATTTCTTTTTCAGTCATTGTTCCATCCGGAACAATACCCAAATAATAAAGTTTTGTATCGGGAGAAATTTTTTGAATTCTTTCTATTATCATCAATATTCTCTCTATTGTTGAATCAACCTTAGCTCCATGCTTAACATCCCTCATACCGGTACTTAGAAAAATTTCTGCAGGATGCTTGCTTGCAATAGTATCAACTCTATACATAGTATGCTCTGTTCCTTCAAGAGCTATTCCTCTGTTCTTTATTTTTGAATTATTATAGAATGATTCCCATTCTCCCCTGTCAATAATATCATCTCCAAACATAACAATACTTTCTATATCAATAGGCATCTCATTATAAATGGAATTCTTCTCCTTAAAATAATTCTCATTCGTATACCAACTTGGTTCTGGAACAGAATTAAGTACAACTTTTTTATCATTACAGCCTGTCAGCAACAATGCTGTAAAAATCAGAATCGAAAAATAGCGTTTCATATCTTTGATATTAATTTTATTTATTTTCACAATATTAAACATTAAATAAAAAGTGCATTACATCACCGTCCTGAACAACATATTCCTTACCTT
>JBAXYG010000064.1:0-7124 GCA_041670905.1 Bacteroidales bacterium | reverse complement strand
TTATATTATCCTTTTCCATCTTTACAGAAGCAAGATTTGAAGAGGTTTCAACCAAACCCTTAATATCAGCACTCATAGCAAGAACACCGTGAGGAGCAGAATTCAATGCACAAATAAGGTTTCTAGTTGTTTTTACATCAACAACACTCTTTTTCCATGTAGTAGGCTCGGCGTATCCTGAAATATTTGGATCCGTTATGGAATATTCACTCTTTATCTCTTCTACAACCCTATTGAAAAGTGATATAATTCTATCTTCATATCGCTGACTGAAGGCAATGACTGCATAAGCTTCGCGTGCAATAGCATTCCGTTTGTTGCCTCCTTCAATATGGCATAAATCAATATTGTATTGCATAGCTTCATATAGAAAACGGGCAAGGAGCTGAATTGCATTACCCCTTCCTTTATCAATATCATCACCACTATGTCCACCAATTGCACCGGAAATGCTAAATTTGGAAACCACTTTTGCAACTTTAATATCTTTTGGTTTATATATAAATTCAGCAGTAGTATCTATGCCACCGGCACACCCCACAAATAGCTCTCCTTCATCTTCTGAATCAAGATTAATAAGAATATTCCCTGAAAGAAACCCTGGTTTCAAAGCTTTTGCCCCATCAAGGCCAGTCTCTTCTGACACAGTAAAAAGTGCTTCAATTCTACCATGTTCAAGTTTTTCATCCTCCAGTATTGCCAGTTGAGCGGCAATACCAATTCCACAATCAGCTCCAAGAGTAGTATCTTTTGCAATCATCCACCCATCTTCAATCTCATATTTTATCGGATCATTTGCAAAATCGTGCTTTATTCCGCTGTTTTTTTCACATACCATATCAGAATGGCTTTGAAGAATTACAGTTGGTCTTCCTTCACACCCTATGGAAGCTTTTTTTATTATCAATACATTTCCGACCTTATCTGTCTTACATTCCAGTTTTCTGTCGTTAGCAAATTTTTGAAGATATTTTATAATTTTCTCCTCATTCCCTGATTCTCTGGGAATACAAACAATCTCCCTAAAAAAGGATAATACTTTTTCAGTGCTCATATTATATATTTTAAAAATTAATTGGCAGAAAGGAGTTTCTTTTCAATATCAGAAACAAACTGGCGGAAACTTCTATCAGTATCAATAAGATCACAAACAGTATTATATGCATGAAGCACTGTAGCATGGTCTTTGCCGCCAATTTGAGAGCCGATAGATGCAAGCGAAGTCTTTGTAAGATTTCTGCTCAGGTACATAGCAATTTGACGAGCCTGCACAATCTCTCTCTTTCTTGTTTTTGAAAGGAGTAAATCCGTAGTTATACCAAAATAATCACAAACAGTATTTTGAATCTTACAAACCGATATTTCTGTTTGATGATCAGTAACTATCTTATCTATAATTTCTTGAGCAAGGTCAAGAGTAATACTTTTCTTTGTAAAGGTTGCGTTTGCAATAAGGGAAAATAGTGTTCCTTCCAATTCACGGATATTAGCTTTCACCTTATGAGCTATGAAAGACAGCACCTCATCGGAAATATCCACTCCTTCTCTGAAACTTTTTGCTTTAAGTATTGCAAGCCTGGTTTCGAAAGAAGGGGAAAGAAGTTCAGCAGACAATCCCCATTTAAAACGGGATAACAATCTTTGCTCAAGTCCCTGAAGATCGACAGGCGGTTTATCTGAAGTAAGAATAAGCTGTTTGCCTGACTGATGAAGATGATTAAATATATTGAAGAAAGCATTTTGTGTTCCTTTCTTGTCAGCAAATTCATGTACGTCATCAATAATAAGTACATCAATTAACTGATAAAAGCGCAGAAAATCCGTAAGTTTATTATTAATACCTGCTGCATCCATATATTGAGTCTGAAATCTATTGGCACTTACATAAAGCACAACTTTTTCAGGATATTTTTCTTTTATATCGATACCTATTGCCTGAGCAAGGTGTGTTTTTCCTAATCCAGGACCACCATAAAGAAATAGCGGATTGAAAGTACTCTTGCCTGGATTCATCGCAATACTCAGACCAGCTGCACGTCCTAACCTGTTACACTCACCTTCAACAAAATTTTCGAAAGAATATATAGGATTCAATTGAGGATCTATATTAAGTTTCTTCAAACCGGGTATCAAATATGCACTCCCTTCATATTCTTGTGCACTCCCAGGTCTTGGATCTTCCTTATTTGAATATCCGTCTCTCTTCTGATAAGGAGTGCGTACCATTCCTCCTTCAATAATTTTTACGTTATATACAAGTTTAGCCTTTTCCCCAATCTCACGGTGAAGTACCATACTTAACAAATCTATGTAGTGTTCTTCAAGATATTCTCTAAAAAAATCAGAAGGCACTTCAATGATAAGAACAGAATCTTCCAGGCATATCGGTCTTATAGGCTCAAACCATGTCTTGAAGCTTGTGGAAGGAACTACATCTTTTATTATATCAAGACAATTCCGCCATATAGTTATTTGATTTTGTTCGTTCATTAAGTTTTAGTTGGAGTTGTTAGGTGCATTACAAAATTGATGAAAAAATTCTTATAAAAAAAATTAATTTATGTTGTAAAATACATTTTTTTTACAAGTACTTAATTTTCAATATAAAAAAATTAAAAATTTTTAAGTTATTGTAAGTCAAGCACATATAATTAAAATCCCTTTTATATTATTGATTGGGGCAGGATTACCTTTTTAAAAAAAGATAAAAAAAATTAAAAACGTTATCTGACAATTTTTCCTTTTTCAATTTTAATAACAAAAGCTCCTTCAAATATTTTACGATAAGATGGTAAATCAAGTTGTGCCTCCTCCAAACTTTTATACTTTCCTACACTATATTTATATAGATTATCTACTTTAATTGAGTCTACTTCATTCAATCCCTTAAAATCAGGTGCACCAACATCAAGTTTCTTAGTTGTGGAAAAAATCTGTATTCTATAATGTGTTTCCTGCACCGGCAAAAAGGAGTCAATTTCAACAACATTTTCATACTGTGCTTTGAATTCCCTGAAGGCACAGAACAATTTCTCAGCTATTTCGTCTTTTTTATCTTTATTCATTAATATACTCCTATCACTGGGATTAGGAAGAAACCCTAATTCTACTAGAACAGCAGGCATTGTAGTCCTCCATAGAACCAGCAGTGGAGCCTGTTTTATTCCCCTATTACTTTTTATAGGTCCTTTTGCAAGATTATCTTGAATAAGTGAAGCCAATATCAGACTCTGTTCAAAATTTGCATTTTGCATAAGGTTAAAAAAGATAAATGATTCGGGTTTATTTGGATCATATCCTTGGTAAGTGGTAGTATAATCATCTTCAAGAAGAACCACAGAGTTTTCTGTCTTGCACACCGCCATATTTGAACTGCTCTTATCCATACCCATAATGAATGTTTCAAATCCGCTCGGAGATTTTTTGCCTTTATATGAATTGATGTGTATTGAAATGAATAAATCAGCATGATTTTTATTGGCAATAGCACTCCTTTTATCAAGAGTGATATACTCATCAGTACTGCGTGTGTATATTACATTTATATTGGGATACCGATTATTGATTTTTTTGCCTAATCTAAGAGCAAAATCTAAAGTTAAATCTTTCTCTTTAATTTTTTTATCAGGTGACATTGCTCCCGGATCGTACCCACCATGGCCGGCGTCAATTACCACATTTTTAAGCTTTACAATTGATTTCTCTTGGGCAAAAGAGAGAGTTCCTGTCATGACAGTAATGAAAAAAAGCAATATAAGTAATATTCTATTTATTTTTAATGGCATATTTGTTGCTGAAAAATTATTAAATTTGCCTCTTTGCAAATATATACAATTTATTTGCTTAAAGACCGAAAATGTCATTCGATAAAATCCTCAGACTGCCAACACTGATTGCTCTTCTCTTTTTTTTGGGAATGGGCTTTAATACATATGGAAAGACAAGTTCAAATGTTTTAACCATTTCCGATTCTCTTAGGGTTGGAGTTCCCGATTCACTTAAAATAGGTATTACAGACTCTCTAACTATCATAAATGATAGTTTAGCAATTTCTAGAACAAAAGAAAAAATCGAAAGTACTCTTGAGAGACCGGCTTTTTCTACAGCCAGAGACTCGGTCATTGAAGATTTTAAAGATGGAAAAAGCATAATATATTATTATGGAGAGGTATCTGTTACATATGGGGATATAGCTTTAAAAGCCGACTATATGAGATACGATCTTGATAATAACACTGTTTTTGCACGTGGCACGAAAGATAGTACGGGAACCGTAACAGGAATGCCTGAAATGTCGGATCGAGGCACTACATATACAATGGAAGAACTTACTTACAATTTTACCACTAGAAAAGCAAAAATAAAACACATGGTCACGCAACAATCCGAAGGTATTCTCAGGGGAGAAAACCTAAAAATGATGCCTGATCAATCAATTAATATTGCAGGAGGGCAATATACGGTTTGCGACGCAGAACATCCACATTATTTTCTAAAAATGACTGCAGCAAAAGTAATGACAAAGCCTAATCAAAAAACAGTATTCGGTCCGGCTTATGTTGTAGTCGAAGATGTCCCCCTTCCAATTGTTCTTCCATTCGGATTTGTGCCTGAAATGCCAGACAGATCAAGTGGTGTTTTGATACCGACATACGGAGAAGAAACAGCACGTGGTCTTTATTTAAGGGATTTGGGATATTCATTTGTATTTGGCAACTACCTTGATCTGGCAATTACTGGTGATATCTATTCATATGGTTCGTGGAGTACTGAAATCACTTCGAGATACAAAAAAAGGTATGCATTTGATGGAAACTTATCTCTCACCTATTCAAATGATGTAACAGGAGAAAAGGGCAGTGATGACTTTTTTCAATCCAAAAACTTCGGAGTATCTTGGAGTCACTCTCAGGATTCAAAGGCCAGACCAGGGACCTCCTTCAAGGCATCGGTCAACTTCTCCAGTCCGTCAAACAGCAGATACAACTCCGCTAACATATCAGAAAGCCTGCAAAACCAAGTTTCTTCATCAATTTCATATTCTAAAACATGGAGCGGTATGAGTTTGTCTGTAAATGCCCTGCACAGTCAAAATTCAAGAGACAGTTCATACTCAATCACATTACCTAATGTCACTTTCAGTGTAAACAGGTTCTATCCTTTTAAACAAAAAAACAGAGTAGGTAAAGAAAAAATATACGAAAAAATTTCTTTGAGTTATAACACCACTTTACAAAATAAAATAAATTTCAAAGTGAGTGAACTTGATGAAGAAAACTTTTGGAACAAGTTGCAGAATGGTATGACACATAATTTTTCCATTGGTCTCCCTTCTTTCAATCTATTTAAATACTTCCAATTTTCTCCTTCCGTTTCATACGGGATGAATTGGTATTTTAGAGAAAAACAGCTTAAATATAACGAAGAGACACAAAAAGTCGAAAGTTTTTTTACTGATCAATTCAGCACATTCGGAATAAGTCAAAATTTTTCTTCCGGAATATCAATGGGTACGAGGTTATACGGTATATTTAATTTCGGAAAAAGATCAAATTTACAGGCTATCAGGCATATGATTACACCTTCAATTAGTTTCAGTTATAAACCGGAAATGGGTACTTCAGCAAATGGATACACATCGTTGACATATATAGATTCTGATGGTAAAGAAGTTATTAAAGAATACAATAAGTACAGCGACATGATATACTCTCCTGTTTCAAAAGGAAAAACTGCCGCACTAAGTTTCGCAATCGGAAATAATCTGGAAGCTAAAATAAAAAATCCACAAGACACAACAGGAAAAGGTAATGAAAAAGTAAAACTTTTAGATCAATTGAATTTAAGTGGTTCCTATAATTTTCTTGCAGATTCAATGAGACTTTCAAACATATCAGTAACTGCAAGCACCACGATTTTCGGGAAACTGGGGATAAACGGAAATGCTACATTCGACCCTTACGCAATAAACGAAAGAGGAATCAGGTATAATGAGCTCAATATAATAAAAGAAGGAGGCTTTAATATAGCCCGTCTTACAAATGCAAGTGCTTCTCTTTCATATTCACTGAATGCTGATGGCAAATATGAGGGAAATGATGGAACAAAAGACAAGAAAGATACAAACAGTGACTATGCAAGAGTATATTATAATCCAGTCACAGGAGAATACATACCTGGTGGATGGGTATACTATTTAAATCCTTCCATTCCTTGGTCTTTGAGTTTTAATCTAAATTATTCATTTTCAAGAACATATCAATATTTAAACGAACAATTATTGATAAAAAACAATCATATTCAGACTGTCAGCATTTCAGGTCAGATACATTTGACAAAAGCATTAAATATGAATTTCAATACAGGATTTGACTTAACAAAATTAAAAATGACTACAAGTCAGTTGAGTGCAACATATGATTTACACTGTTTTGCCATCTCTGTTTCATGGGTTCCTAATGGAAAATGGGAAAGCTGGAGTTTTAGAATTGCTGCAAAAGCATCCGCATTATCAGATTTGTTGCAATTCAAGAAAGCATCAAGTTACTGGGATAAATAATCTAAAATAAAAAAAAATGAAAAAAAAAGTTATTTCTACACCTTTAGCACCTAAAGCCGTAGGTCCTTACAGTCAAGCCATAGTTGCCGATAAAACTATTTATGTATCAGGACAACTTCCAATTGATGTTAAAACAGGGGAATTCGTACCCGGAGGAATAAAGGAACAACTTACTCAAATATTCAAAAATATAGGATATATACTTAATGAAGCTGGTTATGAATTCAGCGATGTGGTAAAAACAACCGTTTATCTGACCGACATGAAAGACTTTGCCTCCCTTAATGAAGTATACTCCCAATTCTTTGTTGAACCATACCCTGCAAGAGTAGCATATCAAGTAGCAGCTCTTCCAAAAGCCTCGATGGCTGAGATAGACGTAATAGCAGTTAAATAGATATTTTTGTTTATTAATAATAAAGTTGTATATTTGCATTATCACACAAGGACATGTATCATTTTGTCCTTATATCTCCCAATAATAAATGTACGATATAATAGAATTAAGCAAAAAAAGTCCTGAGGATTTGTTTGCAATAGCTAAAGACTTAAACATCAAAAAGCC
>JBAXYG010000063.1:0-7141 GCA_041670905.1 Bacteroidales bacterium | reverse complement strand
TCCTTTTCTTCCAGTTTGGGAAAATAATCTCTAACAATAATCCATGTTGAATCCTGCTCAACAAGACAAGGAGAAGCAAGCGGTGAATTGTCAAAAATATCCATTTTATTTACTGCCGGTGAGCAACTGTTAATAATAAATAACAGTAGAAAAAACCAAATAGAGTGTCTCATATCTGTTAAAATTAATATTCAATAATTATCGTAGAAAGTGCAGGCAGATTTACGGAAGTTATCTTCTTTGTAGTCTCTGCAGTAGCTCCGTTTCTTGAAAGAATCACACTCAATGCTGTAACGTCCAACTGATAATTTATGGCAGAAGAACCTAAATTGTGAGCTATCAATATTTTCTGCGAGTCCTTTACTCTCTTATATATCATCAAGCCATCCGGAACGTCATTGTAATCAGGATAACTTATCGAACCATTCGAAAGAGCCTTATATATATTTCTTAATTGTATCGCTTCAATAAAACGCGATGCAATAGAATTTTTATCATTCAACTGTTCATCCAATGGTGTTACATAAGAAGGGGTATTCCAGCGTGGTGTCCACCATGTAGTATTCTCACTCGCAGAGCTACTCCACAGATAAGGTTCTCGTACATTTTCATCTCCTGATGATTTTGAACCCCTCATTCCAATCTCTTCACCATAATAAAAATATGGTTGCCCGGGCATAGTGGCAATAATCAATGCAGCCATTTTCGCCCTGCTTTTGTTATCACTCAAAACTGTCATCGTTCTGTCTTCGTCATGATTGGAAAGTTTTGTAACATGTATATAATCGGGATTGCTGTTAATAAATGCATTGACACAATCATTCATATCTTTTGTATAATATTTTCCTGTGGAATTGGTCAACGCCCATGAAAGCTTCCACCATGAATTAAAATTAAAACAAGCTGGAATTGAAACCAAAAAAGGAGCTACCACATCATAATCATCCAACACTTCACCTACAAGGTAAAAATCGGATTTAAAATTTAGCAAACCATTCCTATACCTTTTTAAGAAGGAGTAATTTTCCTCACCTCTTTCAATCTGATAAATATGTTTTATTGCATCAAGTCTGAATCCATCCACACCTCTGTCAATCCAAAATTTCCCAATTGAAAGAAGTGAATCCATAACAGCAGGATTTTCAGGATTAAAATCGGGCATCCATGAAGAAAAAAGACCATAGTACCGGTAATTTTTGTCTCCCGTATCTGGAATATGCCAATTTTCCGAATGATAATTGCGTATTGAAGGTATCTTTCCCTGATTTATCAATATTTCAACACTATCCTTATGAGCAAAAATATACAAATTCCTTTGTGGGGAGTCTGGCCCCTGACATGCAGACAAAAACCAAGGATGACTCTTTGAAGTGTGATTGATAACCATATCTATTATAACTTCCATGTCATTGTTGTGGGCAACTTTAACCATACGGTCAAAATCTGCAAGTGTGCCATATTCATGGTTAATATCCTTATAATCCTGAACATCATATCCATGATATGATGGAGAAGGATTTATCGGCATCAACCAAATTGCTTTAATGCCCCAATCAGAAATCATTGGTATCTTCGTAGTCAACCCATTTATATCACCTATCCCATCTCCGTCAGAATCATAATAAGAACGGACAAAAATTTCATATCTAACATCCCCTCTTTTAACCCCATCCCAATCGATTGGTCCGGTAACCTCTATAGGAGAAGGTTCCATACTCACTTTCTCACAAGAAAAAAGAGATAATATAAGAGTTAATAATAGTAATATTTTCTTCATAATATAAAAAACGTAGGGTGCCCTAATAATCTGGCATCCTACGTTTCATATTCAATTATTACTTTTTAGTAATAGTAAAAGTATATACAGGTTTAACCTTCTGAGTCAGGTTGAGAACAACCTCATAAGTACCTGCCTCTTCTATTACTATATTTGATCCTCCGTAAGTAAGTTTGGATGTTGTACCTCCAAGGTTATGATCCCAACCGTCATTTGCACGGAATTTAATTTCACCAGCTACCAGATTCAATGTTAAAGACAAAAGGCCGGTTGTTGCATCATATTGCATTTTAGTATCAGTATCCCATCCACCAGGAGTAGCACTTCCAATAATTCCCCATTCAGTGCGTAAATATTCGTATGTAAGAGAAGTGAGATCTACATACAAGTAATAAAGACCTGCTTTATCTCCTTTAAAATCACCACCTCCAACTGAAAGCGTTCCACTATGTTTACCATTCGTTTCTTTATCATCACCAGAACTGCCCCAATTATATGTCCATGAATTGTAAGCAAATTTAAATCCGTTTATATCAGATAAATATAAGTATCCGGTATAGCAATCATCCGAATCAGCAGACCAAATAACAGTATTCATATTTGCCGCATCCCAGCCCTGATATGCTCCAGGCACATTTAAATAAGGATAATCAGCAATAACAGTCCCTTTATATATTCCATAAGTTGGTATTGGTTGGAATATCTTGAGAGTAATGGTATATTGACCCTCTTCAATAGGTATATTAGATCCCCCTTTCTTCAATGCTTTTTCAGGATCAGTCACATCAGGATCGAAACCATAATTATTGTCCCAGCCATCATTTGCACGAAATTTAAATTCACCGGCAGTGAAATTTAAGGTTATTTTTAATAAATTTTTATCAGCATCGTAAATCATATCTGTATCAGAATCCCATCCTGTAGGTGTTGCACTTCCGATAATACCCCAATTTGTCTTTTCAACAATAAAGGTCATAGAACTAAAGTCCATATAAAAGTAATAAACACCAGTCCCCATATTAATACTGATATTTCCTCCACCAGAAACAAATTTACCCGAAATAGTTGACCCGCTATAACTTGCAGTACCATCAACTCCCCAGTTCTCATTCCAACTTCCTCTGGCAAATTTCAGATCTGTGTTCTCTTTTATATACAAATATCCCTGATATGTATCGGTACCGGATACATCATAAATTGCAGTAGTAGTATTTGTCGGATCCCAGCCCTGATATCCACCAGGAATATTCATAGCAGGATAAACGACAATATCCGCATACGGAGTTACAGTAATGGATATTGCTTCCGATACTACTGCTGGTACACTCTCAACGATTGCACTCCTGTCAGTATTAAGGGTTGTAATTACTCTTAATTCAACATTATTCTCCTGACTCTCCACTGCTTTAATTTTTTTGAGAAATCCGTTAAATTCGCCTATTGTAAGTGTAGCGGAATTCGACGCACCCTTATACAGTTTTATAGGATTGGCAAAATCATTTCCTGCTAATGCCATTTGCAATTCATAAGAAGCAGGTAAATCAATACCGCCAAAGTCGGTTTCAGACCAAGTAAACGTTTGGAATGTAACATCTTTATTCACTTTTTCCAAGACAAAACTTGAACTGGTTAGGCTTTCAAGTACAGAAGGGACAGGATTACTCGACAAAGTAACTTTAGATGCAGAATCTACTTCGCAAGATGATAGAACTACCATTGATAGTAGTGCCATCCATATTATATTTCTAAACTTTTTCATTTTATCATATTTTTAGTAACCCGCGTTTTGTTTCAAGTTTGGATTAGCAGTAATATCTGATGAAGGAATAGGAAATAAATTACGGAAGCTGTCAACACTTGTTCCATCAATAGAACCACCTTTCCAAGCCCAGATATAACTATCGGTAGTAAATTTATTAAACCGTATTAAGTCTGTGCGGCGTACACATTCAAGATAAAGTTCTCTTCCTCTTTCATCAAGTATAAAGTCAAGTGTAAGATCATAAGCCGCGATATTACCACTTATATTACCATAAGCACGTTGTCTCAGTAAATTAACATATCCAAGGGCTATCGTCTTATCACCTGAACCGCGAACCGCGCACTCAGCATACATAAGATAAGCATCAGCTAAACGGAACATAGGAAAATCCGTACTTACATAAGCTTCAGAAATACCACTCTGAGTCTTGCCGTCTCTTTTTACATTTTTAAACTTCTCAAAAGCATACCCATATTTAAATTCACCAAGTTCTTTAACATCCTTAGTCTGACCACTTATAAAGAACATAGCCCTTGAGTCTTTTTCAATATCAAATTTATCAACAAATTGAGGAGTTGTCCTGTATCCGCCCCAACCTGAAGTGATACCCATTGAAGCGGCATCCATCTTTCCACCTACTTCAGCAAAGATTATGAAATCCATACCACCGTAAGTTGTAGTATTTTCAGAGTCGAAATTGATGGCGAAAATGGTTTCAGTATCCTTGCATAAGTCATTATCAGCAAGAAACAGATAATCATATTTAGGTTCTAATGTATAGCCGGCATTTATTATATCTTCACAATATTTGCGACAATCACTCCAACGAGATGTCCCGGTAAACACTTCAGCATTAAGATAAAGCCTTGCAAGAAGCATCCAAGCAGCAGCACGGTCAGCCCGACCATACTCATTAGCTCTTGGCGCAGCCATTTGAGGAGCTATAGCCAAAAGTTCACTTTCAACATAATTAAAAAGATCAGCTCTGGATATTTGTTGTGGCAAATCACCACCCACTTTGTTTTCTTCAGTAACAAAAGGAACATTGCCAAAGCACTCGATAGCATGATAATAGCTTAAAGCTCTTAAAAAACGAACTTCATTATTGTACATTTTAATTGTTGCCGCATCATTTATACCTCTTTCTTTAACTTTATCATCAGAACTTTCTCTAATAAACTCATTGCAAAGAGATATCTGGTAAAATACACGACTATAAAATGCACCGATAAATCCATCGGAAGCACTCCATGCCATATTATGGAAGTCATATAATGTACCATCATTCCATCCGATGATGGCCTCATCTGTAGTAAATTCCTGATGATAAAAATATCCTCTTAAGTATTGACCGAAACCTTCATCCAAGCCTGAGATGTCAGCATTACCTGCAGGGCCTTCTTGTCCTGAAACAGCATAACCGGCATAACATTTGGCAAGAACACTGCGATAAGCATCAGCATCTACATATACTTTATCTGCAACTACAACTTTAGGATCAATAGGAGTCACATCAAGATCGTGAATACAAGATGAGAAAGCAACTATTCCAAACGCTGCTACAGCGATTAAAATATTTTTATTATAAATTGTTTTCATACATCTAAAAATTAAAAGTTAAGGTTAATACCTAAAATTATACTGTATGGTCTTGGATAAACGTTGTTATCGATACCACCACTAACTTCAGGATCAAGACCGCTATACTTTGTTATCAATATAGGATTTTGAGCTGTTAAATAAGTCCTGACATCACCACTTTTCTTGAATTTGAATGTATAACCCAGTGTTATATTATCACAACGCAGGAATGAAGCATTTTCAAGGAAGTAACTTGAAAAGTATTGGGTTTCCATGAAACCTGTTTCATATGCTTTTGCAAGAGTGTTGATTAGGAAATTATTTGTATATAAAATACTTAGACCAGAATTTTGAGACAATACATTGTTAAACACATAGTTACCCAAACTTGCCCTCCATGACATAGAAAAGTCGAAATTCTTTATATACAATTTTGAGGTGAAACCCATATAGTAGTCAGGGGTTGGTTTATATTTTCTGACAAGGTCATTAGAATTTATTATACCATTATTATCCTGGTCAACATAAAGTCCTTCAATTGGTTTTCCTTCACTATTATATACTTGTTCATATACATAGAACGAATTTGGAGCGTATCCTACAGAGTGAATTTGAATTGTATTACCCACACCACCTGATATTCCTCCTGTCTTTACACCTGCATAAGTAGGATCTTCAGTTGCAGTCAACTTGGTAATCTTTGTATCCTGCCATGTAATGTTAAATCCTAATTCCCATGTAACAGATTTAGAAACTATCGGTTTAGCATTTATTGAAAATTCTATACCCTTATTTTCAAGACTACCGATATTGGTAGTCAAATAGTTTGTAAGATTTGTTCCTGCAGCAACCGGTATGTAATTTATCAGGTCATTTGTCTGGCGGAAATAAGCATCTATATTACCATAAATTCTATCTTCAAGGAAGCCGTAATCAACACCTATATTGTAGGTAGTGGTCTCTTCCCATTTTAGTGAAGCATCATAACCTGATGGACGACTTGTTGTAACAAATTCATTTCCAAATTGATATTGAGCTGTTTCTTTTCCATACTCATATGTAGCAAGATATGGATAATCACTGCTATTCAAATCCTGTTGACCTGTAATACCATAACTCAATCGAATCTTCAAATCAGACATGATCTTATTACCTTTCAAGAAATCTTCATTAGAAATATTCCATGCTGCAGCTACTGAAGGAAATAGCCCCCAATGATCGGCAAATCTTGAAGTTCCGTCATCACGTAACGTAGCAGTCAACATATAACGATCGTCATAAACATAATTAATACGGCCAAAGAATGAGACAAGAAAATATTCAGTCGCATATTCATTTGTAGATTTAATTTTACTCCTATCTCTGTATGCCGTCACAAGATTTGTTCCTTCCTTGTAGAAGTGTTGCCATGAATAACCACCCATGGCATCAATAGAATGCTTACCGTATTCTTTCTTATAGTTAAGGTAAAATTCCAATAATCGATTCTTTTTCAACTGAGTATAATGATTTCTCTGACCTGTACCATCATTATCAGACGCATGGTAAGATCTATGAGTCTTATTTTTTATATTGTTATCACCTTTAGCATCAGCCATATCATATGCAAGATTAAGATTAGCTCTCAAAGCCGGAAGAAAAGGAAATATGTAATCAAACTGCGCATTTCCAACAAACCAATTTGTAGTAGCCACATTGTATGTTTCATTAATGCCTGCTACAGGATTTGTACTTGCCATAGTGTTTGGATTGCCATCTGCACCAAACCAGGTAAAGTATTTTTTAATACCGCCAAAATAACCCTCGTTAGCTTCTGTCCAATAAACTGGTTGAGTAGGATCATGTGAAACAGCACCTCCTATGGCACCCTGGTAACCGAAATTATTTACATAATGCAGCCCTTTTGCGTTAAGATTCAGTTTTAATGTGTTATTAAAAAAAGAAGGAGAAAGGCCCAAAGTACCGGTAACACGATTCATATCAGTACCTTTCAAAATACCTTCTTGTAATGTATAACCTAT
>JBAXYG010000062.1:0-7221 GCA_041670905.1 Bacteroidales bacterium | reverse complement strand
TTTTATGCTACAGACCCATTCCATGAAAGTAAACCGCTATATACAAATAAAGAATATTTTGAAGCTGTTGCCAGTTCAGTTTTAAAATTATATAAAGATTTTGATCCTAGGGCAATATGGATTATGCAAGGTTGGAGCCCTACCGAAGCTATTGTTAAAGCAATTCCTATGGAAGATCTTATTATTCTGGATATTTCCGATACATATTATAAAACAAGCCAAGATGCTGTCAAGGAGGCTTTTTGGGGATATCCGTACGTTGTGGGTAACCTTCACAATTTTGGCGGAAGGATAAATATGCATGGAGATTTGAAACTTCTAGCAACCAATCAATTTTACAATGCAATAAAACTAGGAAAGAATATAGTGGGTTCAGGACTTTTTATGGAAGGATTGGGACAAAACCCAATATATTATGATTTAGCTTTTGAAATGCCTATACATAAGGACAGTGTCGATTTGAACAAATGGATTAGAGAATACTCGATAAGAAGATACGGCAGTGCTTCAGAAAATGCCTACAAAGCGCTTAAGCTACTACTGGAAAACCCTTATGCAAGCGGATCCAATGGAGTGGAAAATAGTTCTATTGTTGCTGCGCGACCGGCAGTTATCCCCAAAAAATCAGGTCCAAACAGAGGGTTCAGTATTCCGTACAATCAGGAATCTCTATGGAAAGCTCAGGATTTACTTTTAAATGCAGTAAAAGATACGGAAAATGGAGAAAAAATGAGAAATTCGTCCGGATATCTATTTGATATTGTAGACCTCCAAAGACAATTGATGTCTAATTTAGGACAAAGTTTTCACAAAAGAGCTGCTGAAGCTTTCAATGAAGGAGATTTAGATAAATTTGACCTATACAGTAAGAGATTTATACAACTTCTGTATGATCTTGATAAAGTTCTAAAAACAAGACAGGAATATAGCTTTGAGTCAAAATATAATGAAGCAATGGCATGGGCAACTGACAACAACGAAAGAAAACTTTACAACTTCAACGTTTCTATGCTTGTAACACAATGGGGCGGACAGCCCGAGCCTGAAGTATTGTTTGATTATGCATGGAAAGAATGGAGTGGCCTTATCAGAGAGTACTATGCTCCCCGATGGGAAAAATTCTATGCTATGCTTAGAAAAAAAATTGTTGACGGGACATTTACATCGTACAATGAAGATGCACTACCTCGCCGGTCAGGCCGTGAAGCGCTTCGTGCAAATGACTTTTACAGCCATCTGGCGGACTGGGAAAAAGATTGGATATACTCAATAAAAAAATATAGCAATATAAAATATGGTGGAGAATATGAAATAGTATCTAAAATGTACCATTACTATTTGCCCTATACTCAATTATGAAAGTTAAAGTAGCTTTTACTCTCTTTTGTGCAGTCTTTATTTTTAGCTGCACAACTAATAATACTCAGAATGATATTTTTCACAAAGAGATGTCCGGTTTGGACAATGCAATCTGGTGTGAAGATGAAAATAACGTAACAATCACTACTGAGGTAGCATTTGACTCATTATTACACTTTAAAAATGAAAAACTCTCAAATGAGAACAAGGCATATTTTGACTTGCTTTATACTATTTTTGGAGATAAAGCTTATGTTGAATTTAAAAATGACTCAATAATTTCTAATAGTTTAAAATGGTACTCAAATAGTAAGGATAAATATAACTATACAAGGGCATTACTATATAAAGGTATTGTATTATACCGACTTAATCCAAAAAATACTTCTGCTTATACTTACTTTAAAGAGGCAGAAAAAGTATATGAAAAATTTGATATAAAGGATAATTACTTGGCCGTATTTGTTTATGATTATTTGGCGCTTATCAATTTATCTTCAAATAATTTAATTGAAGCAGAAAAATATTTTGAACTAGAGTATGACTTATGTAAAAAAATAAACTGGAACTATAATTACATAAATATATTAATTAAATTCTGTTACTTGGAATTGTCATTACAGGATTATGATCATGCAAAAAAGCTGATTAATGAGATTATTTCGACTAAAAATATTCCTGAACAATTATATAACAATGTTAAAAGCGTTGAAGTTGCATATCTCGATGTTGCAGAAGATTATAAATCTGCAATTATTGGTTGTTATCAGTATAAAGTAGATGATAAATCAGTAGAAATCAATAAGGAATATCTCCTGTCAATGTTATTTGAAAAAATGAATAACATTGACAGTGCAGCAGTACATGCCACTAAACTTGTAAATCTTATTGCAAATAACAGCGATTTTCAAAATTATGATTATTATACTCTTGCCACAAGAATTCTATACCATAACAAAGAGTACACTAAAGCAGAAATGGTTTTTAAATCAATAGAACCACTACATTATGAAGAGATAGATAAAATACGTGACAATAAAGTACTTGAACTTGAGAAAAAATATGATACAGCACTAAATAAACAGAAATATTTAGAATTGAAACATAGACATAATATCATTATATTATCATTCATTATACTTGTAATGTCAGTTATTGCTATGATTTTAGGTGGAATTCATATGATTAACAGACGAAAACAGAGAGACAGAATCTCTCTTGAAATGAAAAACCTTAAAATTAGAGAAATAGAATTCTTAAAACTCTTCACAGATACTTCATTAGGTCTTTTTCCGGAATTTCAGGAGAAAGTTTATCTTTTAATTGCAAAAAACCACAATACATCTTGTAATCTTGTTGCAGACTACAATATGCTTTCATCTGAAATAAAAAAAGAATATAGAAAAAAATTGACCACCATAGTTGACAATAAAATTGTTGAGAGTTTTAACCCGGTATTCCATAACCTTAACGAATTTTCGGGAAACGAAAAATGTTTACTATTTCTATCTTTTCTAAAATCTGATACAGAATTCATTTCGAAAGTACTTAACACCTCCGAATCAAGTGTAAGAGGAATGAAATGTCGCATTAAAGATAAAATTAATGTTTCAAAGACTCTATCAGAATCAGAAAAAGATGAATTGTTAGCCTTTCTTAAATCGAACGTCAACAGCAGCGAAAGATAATAATTCAGCTATGACATAATTACTTCCTCCTATAAAGATAAGATCTCTTGAAGAGGCTTTATTAAGTGCCAAGTCCACAGCGTCTGCAACAGAATAAGTAACTTCACCTCTAAATCCATAAAATTCCAGTCTTTTTGCCAACACAGATGATTTCAAAGCTCTTGCACTATTTGCATTTGTAAAGATATATTCTACATTTCTAGGAAGACAGAGGGCGATAGCATCAATATCCTTATCTGCTACCACACCAAATATGAAGTATATATGATCATACTTATCCCGGATATGTTCTAACTGTGATGAAACCCATTTTATACCATGGGCATTATGGCCAGTGTCACATATCACTTTCGGATTCTTACAAAGAGTTTCCCATCTACCTCTCAAACCGGTAGAAGATGTAACTATCGATATTCCTTCAAGAAACTTTAACCATGAAAGAGAAATTAAATTGTTTGATGATAGGACTTTGAAAGCACAAAAAACCGTTCTAAAATTATAATTTTGATACTCCCCTTTAAGATCACTCCTAGATAAGTCAATTGAAAATTCCGTTTCTTCTTCTGCAAGATAAAGTTTAGATTCACAGGCAGTTGCTATTTTTTTAAATACACACAATGTTTCAGGCACAGTTTCACCAATAACGACAGGTATATTTTTTTTAATTATTCCCCCTTTTTCCCCTGCAATCTCTTGCAAAGTATTTCCTAGATGTTCACAATGCTCCAATCCTATATTAGTTATTACGCTCAAAACAGGAGTAATTATATTTGTTGAATCCAGTCTTCCTCCAAGCCCAGTCTCAATTACAGCAATATCAACATTTTCCAGTCTGAAATAATCAAAAGCCATTCCTGTAGTTATTTCAAAAAAAGAAGGTTTATAATCAATGAAAAATGACTTCCATTTATTAATAAATTCAAATACTTCCTCTTTAGAAATCATTTCATACTCATTGTTTTTACATATCTTAATCCTTTCTCTAAAATCTATCAGATGAGGTGAAGTATAAAGTCCTACTTTATATCCGCAAGCACTTAAACCGGCAGCGAGCATATGAGAAATGGAACCCTTTCCATTTGTACCGGCAACATGAATTGTTTTGAAATATTCGTGAGGAAATCCAAGTCTGACATCAAACTTTTTCATTGTATCAAGACCTGGCTTATATGCCTTTCCACCAACAGTTTGATATGATGGAAATTGAGTAAAAAGCCACTCTAATTCTTGTTCGTACTCTAACTGGGAATAAATCATTTCTTTTATTTTATTTTTTTGAATGCAAAATTGAGTAATTATTCTTATTATCTCTTAAAAATGCATTATTTTTGCGAATTCAAGTAAAAAAAAAATCATGATTCTATTTTTTCGATGCAAAGTAGGTACGGTTATCGCCGTAAAATCCATAAAAATAATCAGTAACGCCGAAATTGCAGCCCTTAATTGGCTTTTTTCTGAAGCAGAAGAAATCAATTCACCAACAATAACCGGATTGTTCATTGGGCCAAGACGAGAAATGGTTACCCCGTGGAGCACTTCAGCTGTCGAAATAACGCAAAATATGAACATAGAAGGTATAGAACGTATTGAAGAGTATTTTCCTATTGAGAGTGAAAATACAAATTATGATAAAATGCTTCAAAGACTATACTACGACCTAAACCAGGAAATATTTACTGTTGATAAAAAGCCTGATGGAATAATTTATATAACTGATTTTGAGGAATATAATAAAAAAGAAGGATTAGCCCTATCAAAAGAAGAAATAAAATATCTTGAAAACCTGAGCACAAAATTAGAAAGACCTCTTACCGATTCTGAGGTATTCGGTTTTTCACAGGTCAATTCCGAACACTGTCGTCACAAAATATTCAATGGTACTTTTATTATTGATGGAAAAGTAATGGAATCTTCCCTTTTCAAAATGATAAAAAAAACCTCTAAAATTAGTCCAAACAATATTATTTCCGCCTATAAAGATAATTGTGCTTTTCTTCAGGGACCGATGATAAATATGTTTCATCCAGCTTCGGGAAGCAAACCAGACTTTTTTAAAATGTCTCCTGTAGAAACGGTCATTTCATTAAAGGCAGAGACACACAACTTTCCTACTACTGTAGAACCGTTTAATGGAGCAGCCACTGGAAGCGGCGGAGAGATAAGGGACAGAATTGCTGGCGGAAAAGGTTCATTTCCTATAGCAGGAACTGCTGTATATATGACATCATATCCCCGTTTTACTGAAGAAAACAGGAAATGGGAAGAAACAGAGCCACGTCAATGGTTATATCAGACTCCTCAGGAAATATTGATAAAAGCTTCAAATGGCGCATCTGACTTTGGTAATAAATTTGGACAACCACTCATCTGCGGTTCTCTAAATACCTTTGAACATGAAGAAAATGAAAAAAAATATGGATATGATAAAGTTATTATGCTTGCCGGAGGTGTAGGATATGCTAAGAAAAAAGATTCTTTAAAAGAGAAACCTGGGATTGGTGACGAAGTTATTCTTCTTGGCGGTGACAATTACCGAATAGGAATGGGAGGTGGAGCAGTATCCTCAGTAGCTACAGGAGAATATACAAATGCCATTGAACTTAATGCCATCCAACGTTCCAATCCGGAAATGCAGAAAAGAGCATACAATGCCATAAGGGCAGTTGCAGAAAGTGACAGTAATACAATTATTTCCGTTCACGACCATGGAGCTGGAGGCCATTTAAACTGTCTTTCGGAGTTAGTTGAAGAAATCGGCGGAACTATTGATATCAGTTCTCTTCCGGTAGGCGATCCTACATTGTCAGCAAAAGAAATCATAGGAAATGAAAGTCAGGAGAGAATGGGGCTTGTAATGAAAAGCAAAGATGTATCAGAATTAAAGGCAATCTCACAGAGAGAAAGAGCTCCATTTTATGTAATAGGAAAAACTACAGGGGAATATAATTTTACATTGAAAAATTTTAAAAATGGTGAAACTCCTATTGATTTAAAGATAGAAGACATGCTTGGTTCAACACCTAAGACAATAATGGAAGATAAAAGTGTTGATATTAAATTTTCCGCAATCCCGGAATTGCTAAATATTTCTTCTTCTACAATAGAAAAATATATAGAACAACTCCTACAACTTGAGTCTGTAGCATGCAAAGATTGGCTCACTAATAAGGTTGACCGCTCGGTAACAGGACTTATTGCCTGTCAGCAAACGACTGGATCAATTCAACTCCCACTCAATAACCTTGGCGTAACGGCAATTGGGTATCAAGATAAAGAAGGAATTGCTACTTCAATAGGACATGCACCTGCAGTTGCATTGATTAATCCTGCTGCAGGTTCAAGAATATCAATTGCTGAAGCACTTACAAACATAATATGGGCACCTATCGAGGATGGTTTATGTGGAATATCGCTTAGTGCCAACTGGATGTGGCCATGCAAAAATGAAGGAGAAAATGCTCGTCTATACAATGCCGTGAAAGCGGCAAGTGACTTTGCTATCAAGCTTGGAATTAATATTCCAACCGGGAAAGATTCAATGTCTATGACTCAGAAATATCCTGATGGAGAAAAAGTTATTTCACCAGGGACATTAATTATTTCTACTATAGGTCAAGTTAAAGATATTAATAAAATAATCCATCCAAATCTCGTAGAAAAAGAAAGTGACATAATATATATCCCATTTGATAGAAATGCCACATATGAATTAGGTGGGTCAGCTTTTGCACAGATACTAAATAAAGTAGGATCAAAAGTTCCTGATATCACAGACTCGGTATATTTTGCAAAGTGTTTCAGCACAATTCAATTTTTGATTGAAAATGAGATGATTCTTTCTGGACATGATATTTCTTCGGGAGGATTAGTCACAACCCTTCTAGAATCTTGTTTTGCCAATACCATTGGCGGATTAAATGTTGATTTGAGCTCCTTCCCTACTGAAATATTGTTCAGCGAAATGCCTGGAATTATTATTCAGACAGATAGAGGTGATTTTTATAAAGAGTTGGTTAAAGAGCAAATAACATTCTACGAAATAGGAGAATATCACAACAAAAGAACACTTGATATAAAGCTCAATAAGTATTCCATTTCTATGGATATAGATCAATATAGGGATATATGGTATAAAACATCCTATCTGTTCGATAAAAAACAATCAGGAGAATTT
>JBAXYG010000061.1:0-7313 GCA_041670905.1 Bacteroidales bacterium | reverse complement strand
TGTTATTAGCAGGTCATCTTCTAATCTGATGCCACCAAAGTTGTAATATGAGACAAGTTTATCAAAATTAATGAATTCCTTGCAGTGTCCTTCGTTTTTCCATTTTTCAATAAGAGCCGGAATGAAATATATCCCAGGTTCATCTGTTATAACATGGCCTGGTTCCAGCATTTTTCCCATACGGAGAGACGCTAACCCAAATTGAGAAGAGCGTTTGTATTTATCGTCATATCCAACATAATTTTCTCCCAAATCTTCCATGTCGTGAACATCCAGCCCCATGTTATGTCCAAGTCCGTGAGGCATAAATAAACCTTGTACCCCTGCAGCCAGGGCTTCTTCGATATTTCCCTTTACAAGGCCAATATTTGTTAATCCTTTAAGAATGATTTTTGATGAGGCAAGATGTACCTCAGTATATGTAATGCCGGGACGAGCCATATCAAGTGCAAGATTGTTTGCTGTTGCTACTATAGTATAGATGTCTTTTTGACGTGATGTGAATTTTCTACTCACAGGAAGAGTTCTTGTGAAGTCGGAAGCATAGTGGGAATTGACTTCGGCTCCGGCATCAATGACGCATAATCGGTCTTTTGTCAATATTTGATGGTGAGAGTGGTTATGAAGTGTCTCTCCATTTTGTGACAGGATGATAGGAAATGATGGCATGGTTCCGTTTGAGCGGCATATGCCTTCCATAACACCAACAAGTTCTTGTTCGACAATACCGGGTTTCATCATTTTCATGGCGGTGTAATGCATCGCATATCCTACATTACATGCCTTGTCAATCTCTTCAATCTCACATTTTTCCTTTATAAGGCGGAGTGCAATAACTGCTTTTATGAATTCCTCGCTTGCAGCGCTTTGCATTTTGTCAAAACCAAGTCCCAGCAGACAATGAAGCAAAATCTTGTTATGATTTCTGTATGGAGGTAAAAAATGAATTTTACGATTCTGTTTTTTTGCTGAATCAAGGTATTGTGAAAGTTTTGAAAAGGGGGCGGTCTCTTTTATTCCAACCTCTTCAGCTTGATTTTTTAGAAGTGGTTGGGGACCCATCCATATTATATCGTCAATATCAACATCGTTTCCAAAAATAATCTGTTTGCCGGATTCAATATCAATTATTGCAGCCATGTCCGGTTTGTCCAAACCAAAAAAATAAAGGAATGAGCTATCTTGCCTAAAAAGATATTGATTGTCTGCGTAATTGCAGCTTGCCTGGCTATTCCCCAAAAAAAGTAAAATACCGGATTCCATTCTGGAAATCAGCCTCTCACGACGTGAAATATAAGTTTCATTAATAAACATACTTATTGTGTTTTAGATTATGTGTAAAAATAATGATTTAATAACTATTTTTTTACTTTTTTTTAAAATAAAGATTAAATTTGTCACAAGCTCATTCAGAAAAGTCATATTTATAAGTTGTATGAATGAGTTTGGATCCTTAAAGTTCTTTGACCGAATTAATAATTTATTATTAACCTAAAATTTCATTTATGTTCATTACAAAAAAACTAGGTCACCTTTTGGTGGCTGTATGTGCAGTAGTTCTCTCAATGGGAACTATTGGGGCTCAAAACTTGAATGTTACTGGTAAGGTATCAGACAAGAAGGGAGAGCCGCTTATCGGCGTATATGTACTTGTTGAGGGTACACGTACCGGAGCCTCTACTGACATTAATGGTATATATACTCTTGCTGCCCCTTCTAACGGAAAATTGGTGTTTACATCAATGGGCTATAAAGATATAATTATACCTATTAATGGTAGGGCTAAAATCGACGTTGTCATGGAAGATGACGCTCTAATGCTGGAAGATGTTGTTATTACGGCATTAGGTATTAAGAAAGAAAGGAAAGCATTGGGGTATGCAGTTCAAGACATTAAATCCGAGGAAATTTTGAAAAATAAGACCTCGAATGTAATCAATTCTCTTTCAGGTAAAATTGCAGGTGTTAATGTAACACAAACAAGTGGTGCTGCCGGTGCAGGTGCAAACATTATTTTGCGTGGTGGTACTTCATTAGAAAGAGATAATCAACCTTTGTTTGTTGTTGATGGTGTTATTTATGATAACTCGACCTTAGTCAACGGTAATTCGGCATTTGATGGTTCAATAGCTACATCTTCTACTTATTCAAATCGTGTAATGGATACAAACCCTGAAGATATAGAAAGCATGTCAGTATTGAAAGGGCCGGCTGCTGCCGCTCTTTATGGTTCAAAAGCTGCTGCCGGAGTTATCGTTATAACCACAAAGAGAGGTAAAGAAGGTACGGTTCAGGTTAATTTTTCTTCAAAAGCTTCTGTAAATTGGGTTAATCGCTATCCTGAACAGCAAGATACATATAAGAGAGGTTATTATAATACTCAGGGTGTACTAGATGATTATACTACTCAATCTTGGGGCGAAAAATTTGCAGCAGGTGAAACGATGTACAATAACATAGAAGATTTCTTCCAGAATTCGTATATATTTGACAACAGTTTTAGTGTATCCGGTGGATCAAAAACCGGTAGCTTCTATCTTTCCGCTTCTCGTTATGACCAACAAGGTATTGTTCCAAGTACAGGTTATGATAAGACAACTTTCCGTTTTAACGGTGATCAGAAATACGGTAAATTGACAGTAGGTGCTAATGTCGCTTACTCTCTTGCCAATACTGATAAAACGCTTACTTCTGCAGGTTTGTACAGTTCAGGTGGTACAGGTGCAATGAACTCTGTTTACAAGTGGTCTCGCAGTGATGATATGACACATTATTTGAACGAAGATGGTACAAAATACCGTATGTTTGAGGGAAGACAAGAACTTGAAGATGACGTTGAAAACCCTTATTGGATTATAAATAAGAATAAAATTTCCGATGCTACTGAACGTATTACCGGTAACATCAACGCAAATATGGATATAACTGATTGGTGGAATATTTCATATCGCGTAGGAATTGACAGTTATCTACAAAAAGATTATAAATTAATCTATCCTGAAGCTGCTATAAAAGTTTTATGGCAGAATGGTATGATGTCAGAAGGTGAAACTAAATTCAATTATGTTTCTTCCAACTTGATGATGAACTTCCATAAAAAAATAAATGATTTTGATTTTAACTTATTATTAGGACAAACTGCAGAATCTCAAAAGACTATAGTAAACTATAGAATGGGTTATAATTTTGTTGAAGATGATTTTTACAGTTTTAACAACATAGTTGCTGCTAATAGACAATTCTCTGAAAACTCTTATCAAAAGAGACTTGTTGGTGTTTATGGTGAATTCCGTGCAGCATACAAAAATATTGCTTATTTGAGTGTTACAGGACGTAATGATTGGTCATCAACACTTCCTATTGAAAATCGTTCATATTTTTATCCATCAATATCAGGTAGCTTCGTATTTACTGAACTTATGCCAAAAAACGATGTTCTGTCATTTGGTAAGATTCGTGCTTCATGGGCAAAAGTGGGTAAAGATGCCTCTCCTTATGTTACAAACACATATTTGTGGCCTTCAAGAGAATTTTTGGGGGGTATAGTAGGTGCTGGTAATAACTGGAGTCGTGGTAACTCTTATTTGGTTCCTGAAATAACAAAATCATATGAGTTCGGTTTTGAAATGAAATTCTTTAATGGCCGAATTGGTGTTGATTATACTTATTATTCAAACAATTCTTATAACCAGATTCTCTCTCCTCGTTTAGGTCAGTCCACAGGTTATATCTTCTGCTCAGTTAACGCAGGTGATATTACAAACAGAGGTATGGAGTTATCAATTACTGCTACTCCTATTTCAACAAGAGACTTTAATTGGGATTTGACTTTGAATGCTTCCGGTAACAGAGGTAAAGTCGCTAACCTTTTGACAGGTGTAGATATTCTTTATGTGACTGATGTTCAGGTTGGTAATGCAAAAGCTGCTTCTTTTAACAATGGTAACTTCATGGCAATTTCAGGATCCGAATGGGCAAGAACAGAAGACGGCAAAGTTATTCTGGATGCAAATACCGGTATGCCAAGTTATGATGGTATGGCTACTCATGAAATCGGTAATCGTGAACCAACAGTTGCCGGAGGACTAAACAACAGTCTACAATATAAAAATTGGAATTTATCATTCTTACTTGATTATAGACTCGGAGGAGATATTTACAATGGTACAGATTATTTTATGACTATTAATGGTATGAGCGAAAGAACTCTTAATCGTGAGTCAATCACAATCGATGGTGCTGTACAAACAGGCACGACTGATGGTGTCGATGATGATGGTAATCCAATACAGATTCCTGTATACGAAGATAGATCTTATACTTATAATGCGGAACAAACATATGATATCAATGGTACGCAAACCAGTGGTAGAAAGATTATTCAAGATTATTACAATACATATTATACGCGTGAATGTGCTAATTTCATGACTAAAACAAATTGGCTGCGTTTACGTACGATTTCCGTATCTTATGCTCTTCCTGAAAATGTTATTAAGAAACAAAAAGTCTTGAAAGGATTTTCAGTAACATTGACAGGTACCAACTTGTTCTTATGGACAAATTATAAAGGACTGGATCCTGAAGCTTCAGCAGCCGGTTCAGGCGTGACTGGTTCCACCTCAGTCGGTATTGATTATTGCGGTGTGCCTGCTACAGCAGGTGTTTCACTTGGTCTTAATGTAACATTTTAATACTGAGTAAATTATAAAAAAGAATTATTATGAAAAAAATACTTACTTTCTGTTCATGTCTTCTTTTAATGTTGGCTTTAACTTCATGTAACGAATGGCTTGATATTAATGATGACCCGAACAATCCTAACAGCACACAAGCATCAGCAAGTGGTCGTCTTGCCTGGATTCAACACCACTATCTATATGCTCAAATGTGTGCAGGCACAAGAGCCTCTTATATTACACAACAATTGACTGCAACATCTACTGCAACTAGAGATGGAATGTCATCAGGATGGAATCCTTCTACAAGCATGTCTACTACTCCTTATCAATGGTGGTTTGTGGTTTCAGCATGTAATCTTAAAGATCTTGAAGCAAAAGCTGAAGCTGAGGAAGCTTGGCACTATATCGGAGCCGCAAAAGCTATACATGCCATGGGCTTTATGTTAATGACAGATTGGTATGGCGAAATGCCTTATACTGAGGCATTGGGTGCATCTGTTACTCCTGTTTTTGATGATGGTAAAACCATTTTTGAAGGATGCCTGGCTACTATTGATGAAGCTATTTCATACTTTGAAAGAGTACAGGGTGCAAATGCTACACCTCTTTCTGCCGGTGACAGTTGGAATGGCGGTGATGTACAAAAATGGATAAAAATGTGTTATGGTATGAAAGCACGTTGGCTCAACAACCTTTCAAAGAAATCATCACTTTATGATCCAGATGCAATCCTTGCTGCTATAGCTAAAGGCCCTGCTTCAAATTCTGATAATACTGTTGTAAATCACGTTGATTTGGTATCTGATAATGTTGGCGACATTATGTGGGCTGACCCTCTTATGACATCTATTGTATTTGACTGCGCAGGTATGAATTCAAACAGTCGTCCTACAAAATGGTACAATGATCTTCTTGAAAACTTTGATAATAAAGGACTTGAAGATCCACGTGCTGACAAACTCATTCCGTTGGCTCAATTTGGAAAACCAAAAACATGGGTTCGTTCAAAAGGCGTTGACATGACATCTGATATTCGCGTTCTAAAAGGTCCTATGGGTGTTTCTTACAATGCTAAAGATGAAGAAATTACCAGTAACGGAAGACAAATTCCGGGGCACTCATGGTATATAAACAATGCTGACAGTAATAGATGGGGTGATACTGCTTATGTTCAAATTCGTTCAAGTTCAATAGGCTATAACGGAGATACTGATGATATGTATAAGGCTTCTGATGATAATGTATTATCAACAAGTACCTTCTATGTTCGTCCTGATGGTCCTACTCACTTTATGTGTTATCATGAAATGTGTTTCATCAAAGCCGAAGTTTTATATAAAAAGGGTGATAAGCCAGGCGCTTATGCAGCATATAAGGAAGGAGTGAGAGCTCACATGGAGCTTATGAACCAGAAACTCAATCAATATAATAATGAAAATCCGGGCAAAACTCCTATGGCAACAGCTGATATTAATAATTATATCAACAACGCCTTAGGAACTGCTGCTGATATCACTTTGGGTAAAATCATGACTCAAAAATTTATTGCTATGTCTTTTCAACAACAAAATTGGAATGATATGCGTCGTTATGATTATAGTGCAAACGCTTATCCAAATTGGGAAATCCCTTACGAATATTATATGAATTCAACAGCTCAAAAAGGTATTCCTATGGGTTCTCAATATCGTCGTATTAAACAATGTTCACATGAGATAAATTATAATTCAGAAAATCTTAAAGCATCAAATGCACATGCTTTAGCTGATGATGTTTGGGCTCAACCTGTTTGGTGGGATATTGCAGAATAAATTTTGCTGATTAATATTTAAGAGAGAGTGTCTTGATCAAGACACTCTCTCTTTTTGATTTTAAATTAATTATTTTGTAAAAAGAATGTCCGAAAGGTAAAAGAAAATGTGCCTATAGATATATATTTAATAAGAAGATAAAATATTTTAAAATAAGACACTTTTTTTTTGCAATATAAATTGATTATTAATAATAATTTCTAAATTTGCCGTTACGATTAGTTATTGAAAAACTCACCTAACCTAGAGAACTAAACGAAAAATTGGCAAAAAGAATGTTTTTTATTATATTAATATTTTTTAAAAAAAGATAGTTGTCTTGTTTTTTTGTGAATCTCTAATTTATTGATTTCGTGAACATTATATTATAATTAATTAATGATAAACTAACCTAATAATAATTTATTAACCTAAAAATTCTTCTATGATCGTTTTTAAAAAACTAAGTCGCCTTTTGTTGGTGGCTATGTGTGCATTAGTTCTTTCAATGGGGACAATGTGGGCTCAGAATTTGAAAGTTACCGGTATGGTGACTGATAAGAAAGGAGAGCCGATTGTAGCAGCTTATGTTGTTGTTAAAGGAACACAACTAGGCGTGGCTACCGACATTAACGGTGTTTATAAAGTTGAAGCACCGGCTAAAGGTACATTAGAATTTTCATCAATGGGTTACAAGACAGTTTTAGTTCCTGTTAACAACAGATCAAAAATTGATGTAACACTTTCTGATGATGCTCTTATGTTAGAGGATGCTGTTGTTGTCGGTTTCGGTACACAACGCAAAGAAAATTTGACTGGTGCGGTTGCATCAATCAATACT
>JBAXYG010000060.1:0-7359 GCA_041670905.1 Bacteroidales bacterium | reverse complement strand
TGGGACTGGTAATCAGACGCGCAGTTTCCAATACATTGATGACCTTATTGAAGGAATGCTTCGCATGATGTCAACCGAAGACAGTTTTTCTGGCCCTGTTAATATTGGTAATCCAAATGAATTCACAATGCTTGAACTTGCGACACTTATTATAGAATTGACCCACTCCAAATCCAAAATAACTTTCCAGAAATTACCTGAAGATGATCCCCAGCAAAGACGTCCTGACACATCTCTGGCGTACGAAAAGCTAAATGGGTGGAAACCTACCATTGAGCTTAGAGAGGGAGTTTTAAAAACAATAGACTACTTCAATAATTTGAAATAGTCTATTGTGTAATGATTATTTTCTAAGATTCTAATACAAATAGTATCTTTTTGACAACTTTTTGAATTTAGTCTCATCTTTATGCCAATAATCTTTTATATCCTCAAATTTATGTCTCTTTGCAAAATTCTCACGAATATAATTTGATCCAGTCACTTGATCAAACATTCTATAGCGACTTGAGTCGGCATAATTGAATACTGCATATTCAGGATACATCTCAGCAACAACCTGCATAACATAAAACTGAACTTCAGTCAAAACAGCTTTATTATAATCTGTAAAATAAAACTGAACTCCCTGAAGTTGTTTTCCTGCTCCAACCGCATAAAAAGGCATTAAGTGAATAGGGCGAAATTTGACACCCGGAAGGTTGAGTTCGTTCAATTTTTTAGAAAACTCTTCTGCATTTACAATCCATTCAGCTGCAAAAATTTGAAAAGGTAAAGTATATCCAACCCCTATTGACATATAATTGATAAATTCTCCTAAAATTCCAGATGCAGGATAATAGTAAGATGTTTCTGCCTGAGGAATCTGAGGTGATGGCAAAACCCATTGGAGCTTTGTATCCCCATAAACCATCCTTCTTTTCCACCCTTTCATCGGAACAACCGTTAGCTTGCACTTTGGGCTAATTTCGTTTTTTCCTTTTTCTCCTTTCAACATCCCTTCTTCGTTAAGCAATGTAGCTAGTTCCCCCACAGTCAAACCATATATATATGGAATTTCAAATTGACTTACAAACGAAAAATAATCAGGTTCAACAATATTTCCCTCAACCTTCAATCCTCCGAGAGGATTTGGTCTATCCAAAATAATAACCTCGACACCCTGCTCTGCACAAGCCTCCATAAGAAGACCCAATGAACTGATGAATGTAAAGGAACGGCACCCATTATCCTGAATATCATACACAACAGCATCAAGTCCTTTAAGCATTTCTGGAGTTGCTTTGCGTGTTTTTCCGTATAAAGAATATACCGTTAGACCTGTTGTTGGGTCATTATAATCCTCTACTTTTGCTCCTGCATACATATCTCCTCTAACACCATGTTCGGGTCCAAATAAAGCAACAAGATTGACATTGGGGGCATTATGCAAAATATCAATAATTGACACCATATTATTATCTACTCCTGACGGATTTGTGACCAAACCAATCTTCTTCCCTTCAAGTTGTTTAAAATGAGACGCCTTCAGCACTTCCAATCCCGTTTTTACAATTGGCATATTTGAGTTTTTATCCCCATAACAATACGAACTGAAAGCAAATACAATTATTAAAGAAACTACAATAACTTTTTTCATAATATTATAATGTTTATTCTGTTTTGACTTCAATTTTCTTTTTCCCGTATTGTGGATCAACCTTGACAAATGCAGTAACAGCAATAGTTGCAACACAACATATCATTACCCACCAGAAAAAATTGACATAGCCAAGCCGTTCTTGAATCCAACCAGCTGCCATTCCCGGCAGCATCATACCCAATGCCATAAAAGCCGTACATATTGCGTAATGAGAAGTCTTATGTTCCCCATCTGAAAAATACATCATATATAACATATAAGCTGTGAATCCGAAGCCGTAACCAAATTGTTCAATAAACACGCAAAGATTAATAACCACCATATTTGTAGGTTGGAAAATACTTAAATAGCAAAAAGTGGCACAAGTAAGTGAGATACTCCACGCCATTGGCCATAACCATTTTTTTAGACCTCCTCGGGAAGCGACAATTCCCCCTATAATGCCACCTATAGTAAGGCCTAGGATTCCTATAGTACCATATACTATACCAACTTGCGATGTGGTTAACCCTAGTCCACCGATATTTTTCCCGTCAAGTAAAAAGGGATTTATAAGTTTGACAAGTTGCGCCTCAGGCAGACGATATAACAACATAAAGAGAATAGCCATCCAAACTTGTTTTTTCTTAAAGAAAGAACCAAATGTACTAAAAAACTCCTTAACAATACTGGCCCCACTTTCCCCCTTAATAACTGAATGATCAACAGTTGGTCTTGGAAGAATAAACCTATGATATATAGTAATAAGAAGAAAAAAAGCGGAAAGAATTAAAAAAGTATATGACCATGCTTTAGGAATATCACCCATACTTGTTTCAAGAGTTCCAGCAATAATAACCAGAATCCCTTGACCAAAAATGGTGGCACAACGATAAAAAGTGCTTCTTATCCCAACAAAAAGAGACTGATCGGAAGCATCAAGAGCCAACATATAATATCCATCTGCAGCAATGTCATGTGTTGCAGAAGCAAACCCGATTAACCAAAATATAGCAAGAGTTAACTGAACATAGTGACTTGTTGGAACAGTAAAAGCAAGAGCAGCCATACCTATACCTATAATAAACTGCATCAGTACTATCCACCAACGTTTTGTTTTGATTAGGTCAACAAAAGGGCTCCAAAAAGGTTTTATAACCCAAGGAAGATATAGCCAACTGGTATATAATGCTATATCAGTATTTGACATACCCAATTTTTTATACATAATGACCGAAATCGTATTCACCGCTATATACGGCAAACCTTCTGCAAAATACAACGTGGGAATCCATGACCACGGTGACCTTCTCTTCTTTTCCATTTATTATAAAATTTTAGTATTGTTTTTCTATTTTTGCATCGATATAATACTGAAGCAAGATTTCATCATAGAAATATCCCTGCTCTCCCATAACTGCAGCCCCTATTTGGCAAAGTCCAACGCCATGACCCCACCCAGCCCCTATAAGGCGAAATTTTGAAGGAATATTATTCTCTTCACCCTCTTTTTCTACAATAAAAGCAGAACTGTATAGATGTGATTCCGATAAAGTACGGCGAATCTCAAGCTCTTTACCAATAATTTTAGATCTTTTAGTACCTACTATTTTCAGTTTCCACAAACGTCCTGAAGTCCCCCTCTCCAAAGGAATCAAGTCAATAATATCACCATAATCTATTCCGGAACGTTTTAATATAAGTTCCGATAACTCTTTTTGTCCATACTCCACTTTCCAACGATAAAAATTCACCGTCTCCTGATCATAGTTATTCAAAACTTGCGACAATATATTTTTATCAATTGTATTGCAAAATGATTCTGGAGATGAAATAATCCATTTTGCAGCCTCATCTTCATTTGTAAGATCAGGTATTTCAGTAATAGTCTTACTGTCTCGCGTTTTCTTAAGATAAGGATATTTCATATCTTCCCAACAATATTGAAATTCTTCAAAGACACCTCCACAGCACTTTGAAAAACGTGCATCACATATCTTTCCATCATATGTAAGCACTTCTCCCCACGTTTCATCGATAACTTCCTTCACAACCTGAGTAGTTGCCCTCGTAAGACCTTGATATCTCTGACAATGGTCATCAGCACAAACATCAAAATTAATATGGTCTTCCCTATCATACCATTTAATTAACTCTTCTTCCGTATTAATACATGCTGAATATTCTGATTTGGACGCCTCAATATCTTTATTTTTCTGTATTTGAGCAAGAAGCCATGAACGGGAAATTACGGCATGAGCTTTAAGCAATTCTTTTGAAGCCTTAGCACTCATTTCTGATGAAATAACACTTAACAGATAATTTTCAATTCCAATAATATTGATTGCTGTTAACTTCTCATTCTCAACAATAATTTTTAATGCTCCGGAAAATCTTTGATTTTCTTTTCTCTCCCAATGAAAATTAATTCCTATAGTAACATCATACAACTCAAAACTACAATCAGCAATATTAGTAGGCTCAAATAGTAATTCATCATATTTTGCGCCGTTCCACTCAATTTTACCATCGGAATACAATACTTTTTGAACTCCACACACCTCCTCTCCTGTAGGAACAGTGTATGAAATGGGAAAATTAAAGACTATTGTCGGTTCGAAAATGATACCGACACTCACTTTTGGTTGTTGATTCATAATATTTCTTCTAATATTTTTTTTATATCCTCTTCATTAATTTTATTAAAATCCTTTTCAAGAGGCGTAATAAAGACTCCTCCCAAATCAACCGAAGCGGGAGAAATTAAGATATTATCTTCTCCTTCAGCAAAAAAACAGGACGGACGATGCGATTTTCTTGGGAAAACAACAATTTTCCACATTTCTTCATACCAGGCAAGAATATTCAGCATAGGCTCCCATTCTCCTTCTTTTACAGGAAGAACATTATATATCTCTTCAAACTCTTCAAGGGCAGCACCAATTGTATTTGATTTTATTACTATAGCACTTTTAGCAAATTTATTTACCTTGTCAAGGTTTTTCTCTATTGTGAGAAGCCCTCTGCTTCCGGCCTGAAAATGCATATGATCTGGTGCTGAAGCCCCACATTTAGGTCCATTATAAAAAACAATATAATCCGGAAGCTCTAAGGCCAATTTCAACATATCCGAAAATCGTCCCTTTATCTGCTGCCTAGTATGCTCAATATCAGGAATAGTAAGATGACGTGGAAATATCGGAAAAGGATTTATAAGTACTATATATTTCGTTCCGGATACACCATCAAATTCAAGCCCTTGTTGAACTGGAGGCCTGTTTTCTCCACAAAGAAAACATTTTCTCTCACTGATACTCTTATTATCAACCTTTGCAGCCGAAGAAACAATTCTTGCAGGATTAAACTGTACCTTAACGGGAAAACCATCAAGGATATAATTCTTGACCTTAACCCCACCTAGCGCCCTGTAATTATCTCTAGCCTGCTGCCAATCCTCCAATTGTGAGGAAAACAACTCTCTAAGAGCATCCCTTGAAAGTTTATCCATATTATTTTGCCTTATTAAGAGAGATTCGTGCTTGAAGTTCCCAAGTACGAATTCTGTCTTTGTAAGTATTATTCATATTAACTTTAACAATATCAAGGGCGGCATCAGAATTACCATCCCAACGACGACAATGATAAAGAACATCATATACCCTTCCTATTTGATAATATCGTGAGAAGCGAAGTCCAAGCGCATAGTCCTCTCCATAGCTTGTATTTGGAAGCTTAACATCTCTTAGAACCGGAGTATAAAATGCACGTGGAGCACCCAATCCATTAATACGAAGTGCATTATTTCTACCATTCTCCGGAGTCCACTCTTTGTGATCGATTATCCCGGGATCAATCATTTCCATATTAAAATTTGTCATCATATATGTACCTACAACCATAGCACAATTTTGTTCATAAAATGCATCTACAATCTTTTGGACAGTATCTTCATTAGAATATATATCATCGCTGTCAAGTTGAATGGCAAATTTGCCACACTTCGAATGATGTACGCCCATATTCCAGCATCCTCCAATACCTAAATCGTTTCTTTTAGGAATTATATGAATCAATCTGGGATCATTTAAATATTTTTTTATTACATCCGTTGTTCCGTCAGTTGAATGATTATCAATTATTATCAGATTAAATTTAAAACCCGCCTTTTGAGATAAGACAGACTTGATTGCATCTTCTACTGTCTTAATGCGGTTAAATACAGGTATAATTACTGAAGCTTCATATTCAAAATTGTTTTCACTAAATTCAATATGAGTAAATTCCGGTTTAAGATATCCTCCAATAGCCTTGAGATGTTCAGTACACACTTTCTCCATCTCTACCTGAACTTCACGGTTTTTTGGATTAACATAATCAAACAATTTTTCTCCCGATCTGCGTGTGTCATTCTCAATTTCAGAATATAGATATTCATTTATCCTTACAATATTTCCTTTTTGAGACACTTTCAAACGTAAATCATAAAGACCGCCAAATTTATAGTCAATATCCATCTCTGTAACTGCATCTTTTATTGCACTTGCACGATACAGCAATACTGAACCAAAATCAAAATCGTCTCTTAACGCACCTAATTGGTAATCTATTACTGGATTAGCCTTTTTAGCACCATCAGTAACCTTATAATGGTCAGCATATATCATATCAGCATTTGAATCATGAGCAATATTCACCATTCTTTCAAAAGAAAACATACCCATATTCAACTCGGAATATTTTGTATAAATCAATGAATATTCGGCATCCGACCTTTCTGCAATTTTTTTAACAGCTTTTGTACAATTAAGAGAAAGTACATTTAAGAGTTCACATCCCTCAATAGATTCTTTTGCATCTTCTGTGGATAACAAATAGATTTTATTAACCAATTCACTGTCTTTCAAGCTTTTTACAGTTTCTTTTACTTGGTTTTTATCCTTAAAAGGGATAAAACAATTCACTTTTCTATCCATATTGATTTAGTATTTAATAATGCACGAAGTTAACGTTTTTTTGGTTTTTTTTAGTTATATTTGTCTGTATAAACCTAAACCTTATGACTCTCCTCATAATATTTTGGACATTATTCTATCTGCTTATGCCCGCTTTGGTGGTTTGGCTATGTAAAAAAATATCTTTTTTAGGAAAAGTAGGGGCTATTCTTACATTATATTTCATAGGAATTACAGCTGCTAATCTTTTTATTTTTCCTTTTGAAGAAATTACTCTCAAACTACTACCTATTCAAGATCTCATTACTTCCTTAACGATTCCTCTAGCAATGTCTCTAATTCTGTTATCATGTAATTTTAAGAACTGGCCACTAAAAAAATCATTTCTTTCTCTTATTTTCGGGATGTTGTCTGTCCTTATTGTTGTAACTATCGGATATTTTATTTTTGCAGAAAAATCAGGTTATCCGGAATTCAATAAAATTGCCGGAATGCTTATAGGAGTATATACAGGGGGAACTCCAAATCTTGCCGCCCTAAAAATGATGCTTGATGTAGATGAAACCACATACGTCTTGGTCAATTCATTCGATATGCTTATTAGTTTCATATATCTGACATTTTTGATGGCAATTGGTATAAAATTATTCCGTCAGATTATGCCACACCTGAGATCAGAAAAAATCAAATCCTCTGAAGAAGGAGTTGTTCCCGGTAAAGCAATAGCGCAATCTGAAGATGAGTTGTACAGAAATATCTTCACTAAAAAGAACTTTGTACCAACTC
>JBAXYG010000059.1:0-7385 GCA_041670905.1 Bacteroidales bacterium | reverse complement strand
TATTTGTAAAACATATAACGTACAATAGTTGTGAAAGAAAGATTTTTATCTGGTTATGATAATTTTGTTCTCCCTTTCTTATTCGGGATGATATTCATCTTAGTGTACTGTATTATCGGTATGACAAGAATCATAATTCAACTTCCTCCACGAGATAGAAAGAAATTCGCAATTTCTCTTTTCAAACCAAAAAATGCACTAAAGAACATTATAGACATATTTGCTGATTGTCTTCTTCATATTAAAATATGGAAAAGAAAACCTCTTCTTGGTTATATGCACTCGAGTATTGCTTTTGGGTGGTTTATGTTGATTATTATAGGGCATATTGAAACATGGTTTTATGCTCCTCACAGAACCGGTCTTCTCTACTATCCAGTATTTTTCCGTTATTTTATGGAAGTAGAAAGTTATTCATTAAAAGGTAGTTTTTTCTTTTTTTTAATGGATTTTTTTCTATTGATAGTACTCAGCGGTATATTTTTGGCAATCTTCAAAAGATTCCGCTCCAATGTTCTTGGAATGAGAAGAACAACAAAATTGACTCTATTTGATCATATAGCATTATACAGTCTATGGGCAATTTTTCCATTAAGACTTATTTCTGAAGGATTTACAGCAGGAATAAGCGGAGGTAGTTTTTTAACTATACCTATAAACTGGATTTTTGCCAACTTTATGAGTAAGCCAGAAAATTTTGAATACTCATGGTGGGGATATTCAATAACATTAGGTGTATTCCTGACTTTTCTTCCTTTTACCAGGTATATGCATATTCCTGCAGAGATTCTGCTTATTCCATTAAAAAATGCCGGCATAAAGGTACGCAGATCACGCAAAGGTATGGCCCTTGCTCAACTATATTCATGTTCTAGTTGCGGCTTATGTATTGATGCATGTCCTATGGGAATACAAAAGAAAAATTTACAATATACAACCGTCTATCTTACAAGATTTCTAAAAAGAAGGAACAAGAAAAAAAGCAGAGAAATTTCAAACAAATGTTTGATGTGCGGAAAATGTGCAGAAATATGCCCGGTCGGAGTCGCCGCATGTGATTTGAGACTGGCATACAGGTCAGAGGCAAAATATAATATTTCTCAAAACTATACTTATCTCGATAATAAACCATTTCTTTTGCAAGAAAAAAAGAATAAAGTGAGTGAAGGAAAAGTCATATATTATGCTGGTTGTATGAGTTCATTGACCCCGATAATTTCAAAATCAGTAATAAAACTACTAGATAAAGCTGGAGTAGAATATTCACAATTAGATAAAGAAGGGGGAATCTGCTGTGGCAGACCTCTTATGCTGACAGGAAAACTGAATGAAGCAAAAGAAATTATTGAAAAGAATACTAAAGTTATCTCAGAATCAGGAGCATCTATCCTACTTGTATCATGTCCTATTTGTTATAGAATCTTTAAAGAGAACTATTATCTTAAAGGAATTAAGGTGCTACACTATACTGAATATTTTGAGAAATTGGCAAAGGAAGAAAAAATCACATTTAAAATGGGTGATGGCAAATATGTATATCATGATCCTTGCGATTTGGGAAGAGGTTGCAAAATATATGAGGCTCCTCGCAATGCACTTTCAAGAATATGTACTTTGGTTCCAGCTGAGAAAGAAAAAAAGGAGAGTATCTGTTGTGGCGGTTCCCTTGGAAGTCTTACTCTTTCTTATGAGGACCGTTCCCACATCACTCAACATTCGATAAATAATTTAATGATAAATTCCCCTGAAAAAATCATAACTGCATGCCCCCTATGTTTAAAAACCTTTGCAAGGTATTCAAGCATAGATGTTAAGGATTTTGCAGAAGTTTTATCAGAAAATATCTCATAAAAACAAGACATAGAACAATGGACAATATCTTTTTTGAACCGACAAAGTACCGCTTGAAAACTGTAGCTTCAGGTAGGGTGTTTGAAGACAAGGGGTGGATGCTGAATGACCCTGAATGTAATGAACCATCTTTGATAAGAGCCATATACGAAAAAAAAGATATCGACATAAAAAGATCCGAATATGGTTTTTACAGATTTTCAGACTGGCTTCCTATAACCCGTATTTTGAAAGATTCATCACAAACCATTACCTACAAAAGTAAAGGACTTTCGAAAAAATTGGGACTACCAAATTTATATATTTCATTTTCAGGATACTGGCCAGAAATAGGTGCACAAATGAGTACTTGTTCATTCAAAGAGACAGAAGCCTATTCAGTATGTGCAAGACTACCTGAAACTTGCAAAAAAATTCTTGTTGTCGCTTCAGCCGGAAACACTGCAAGAGCTTTTGCTAAAGTATGCTCCGATAATGAAATTTCTCTTCTTATATGTGTCCCTGAGGATTGCACCAAAGCATTATGGTTTGAAAAGCCCCTTAATGAGTGTGTTAAGATGATTTGTGTTCCAAAAGGATACGACTACTTTGATGCAATTGCTCTTTCAAATAAATTATGTACATCTCCAATTTTTATTGAAGAAGGTGGAGCTAAAAATATTGCCCGCAGAGATGGTATGGGTACTACTGTTCTCTCCGCTGTAGAAACAATAGGCCGTATTCCTGATTGTTATTTTCAGGCTATTGGAAGTGGAACAGGAACAATAGCTGCATGGGAAACAAACCTACGTTTAATAGAAAGTGGCAAATATGGAACAAACAAAATGAAACTTTTCCCATCACAAAATATTCCTTTTACTCCTATGTATGATGCATGGGAAGCATCCAGCCGTCAATTGCTGCCTATGGATGAGAATCTATCACGTAAAAAAGCCTTACAGATTGATGCGAAGGTTCTTTCGAACAGAAAGCCTCCTTATTCATTGAAAGGTGGATTGTTTGACGCCCTATCTGATGCTGGTGGTTATATTGAAATAGCCGGCAACGAAGACATCGTGCCCATGCAGAATTTTTTTAAGGATCAAGAAGGGATAGACATCCATCCTGCAGCAGCAATTGCTCTTGCAGGGATGATAAAAACTTTTGATAAGGGGAAAATGCCTCGTGAAGCTGTTACAATGCTAAATATCACAGGTGGAGGTAATTGCCTTTTTAAAAAAGAGCATTCTATTGTTTATTTGAAGCCCTCACTAATTTTATCACCTGATGATGAAAGTGCTGTAGCACAGGCAGAAAAACTATTTATTTAATTTTTGATTTTCTATTATTTCCGTTGCTTTTGCCATTGCAGAAATAATATGAGAATGCACGAAATCACGACCGAGTTCATCTAATAATCCTATTTTTTCGAGTGAAGCGTACACATTATCATTTACTCCCGAAAGAATGACTTTTATATTCTCTTTCTTTGAACGTTTACATAGATTCCTTAAATTGTTTAATCCGGTGGAGTCAATAAACGGAACTTTTCTCATTCTTAGAATACGAACTGAAGGCTTATTTTTTTGTTCCCTGTCCAATTCATCTAATTTGATTGCTTGTCCAAAAAAGAAAGGACCGTCAATTTCAAATATTTCTACACCAATTGGTATATTAAAATGCTCTGTATCTGCCAATTGAGCTTTTTCGTCATTTTCTGTGCCAGCAATAAAATCCTGTTCAAGAACAGTAATTTTTGATGTTTCTGAAACACGTTTTACAAATAAAATTATAGCCATAACCAATCCTACTTCTATGGCTACAGTCAAATCTATAAGTACAGTAAGAAAAAAAGTAATCAACAATACAATCACATCAGCAAAATCTGCTTTAAGCAAATATTTAAATGTACGCCACTCACTCATATTATAAGCAACCATTACAAGAATTGCTGCCAGACATGAAAGTGGAATATATACTGCATATGGCATCAAAAACAAGAATATTAGCAATAGTACTATTGAGTGTATAATCCCTGCCACTGGAGTTTTTCCGCCATTATTAATATTTGTCATTGTTCTTGCTATTGCCCCCGTTGCCGGAATTCCTCCAAACAATGGAACAATTATATTTGTTATCCCCTCACCTATCAATTCAGTGTTAGAATTATGACGTTTACCGGTAACACCATCAGCAACCATCGCAGCAAGCAATGATTCAATTGCACATAATATAGCTATTGTAAATGCTGGCTGAACCAGATTTTTGGCTGTAACAAAATTAATTTTAGGGGCTACAGGTTGTGGTATTGATATTCCACCAGCTAATTCGGGAAATTTGCTTCCAATAGTTGCAAAGTTTATTCCTGCCAATCTAGAAAGGAGCAAAGAGACGATTGTACCAAATATTATTGCTATAAGGGAACCAGGAATTTTTTTATTTATTTTTGGCCAAAAAATAATTATCATAAGGCAACAGATGCTCATCAATGTCTCTGTTAATGATATTGAGGATAAATTACTAAAATAACTTCCCCATTTCCCTAAAAATTCAGATGGAACATTATCAATAGACATTCCTAAAAAATCTTTGATCTGAGTAGAAAATATTACGACAGAAATGCCTGAAGTAAAACCAACAATAATAGGATAAGGTATAAATTTAATAAGCGTCCCAAGTTTGAAAACACCCATTATGATAAGAATAATACCTGCCATAACTGTAGAAATAATCAATCCTTGCATCCCATATTGAGAAACAATTCCTGCGACTATAACAATAAAGGCACCAGTGGGCCCCCCGATAAGGTAATTTGTTCCTCCCAAAAAAGAGATAAGAAAACCTGCAATGACCGCAGTAATAAGACCTTGATGTGGAGTAACTCCTGATGCTATACCAAATGCTATAGCTAAAGGCAATGCTACAATACCAACAATAACACCGGAAACCACATCAGATAAAAATGTTTCTTTATTATATTTACCTTTTTTAAATAGTTTAAAAAAATTGGGTCTAAATACTGAACTGATTCTAAAACTCATACACTCTTACCAAAATCCTTTATGATTTAGGGCTCAAAAGTATCTATTTTCTTTTTAAATTTGTAAAAAAACCTAATATGTTTCGAAAAGCTATAAACTTCAGCGTCAAAATTGTACAGAAATATCTGCCTGAGCCATTCATTTTCGCTATTATTTTAACATTCATCTCATTTATAATTGCAATACCTATAACTAAACAGAATCCGTTTGAAGTTCTAACAAATTGGGGAAACGGTGTATGGGAATTATTGGCGTTCTCCATGCAGATGGCTTTAGTTTTGGTTTGCGGATCAACTTTAGCAGATGCACCGCAGATAAAAAAATGGTTGGATAAGTTATCTTCTCTCCCAAAAAAACCTGTCAGTGCTATTGCTCTTGTCTCTTTTACCTCAGCTATTGCGTGTTGGATAAACTGGGGATTTGGACTTATAGTAGGTGTGGTATTCGCTAAATCAATAGCCAGAAAGATGAAAGGTGTCGACTACAGACTTTTGATTGCATCAGCATATAGTGGTTTTGTGGTATGGCATGGTGGTATCTCAGGGTCTATTCCTTTGGCTCTCGCTACGGCTGGTCCTGCTTTAGGAGAAGCGACCATGGGAGTAGTAACAGAACCTATACCTATTAATGAAACAATATTATCAATAAATAATTTAATACTCTCTGGAATTTTGATATTGGCATTGGTCATAGTAAATTCACTTATGCACCCCAAGGAAAAAAATGTTATATCAATTAACCCCAAATTAATTGAAGAAGAAGCTGAATTAGAAAAATTCATTGCTACAACTCCGGCTGAAAAGGCTGAAAACAGCAAATTTCTTAGTTTATTAATTTCTGCTATGGGTCTAGGGTATCTGATAATAAGTTTATTTGTAAATGGAAAATCTCTCGATTTAAACTCAGTGATAATGCTTTTCCTTTTTATGGGTATTATACTTCACAAAACTCCTATTGCATATGTACAATCCCTAACCAAAGCAGCTTCCGGAAGTGCAGGTATTATACTTCAATTCCCATTCTACGCAGGAATTATGGGTATAATGACTGGGATTTCTTCCGAAGGCATTTCTCTTGCCGGAGAGATCAGTAATGCATGCATTGCCATATCAAATGAGCATACCTTCCCTCTCTTGACATTTCTAAGTGCAGGTATAGTAAATATTTTTGTGCCATCCGGTGGAGGGCAATGGGCTGTTCAGGCTCCTATTATGATGCCGGCTGGTGCTGCACTTGGCGTTTCTCCGGCTATTACAGGAATGGCTATTGCTTGGGGAGACGCATGGACAAATCTAATTCAGCCTTTCTGGGCTATTCCTGCTCTTGCAATTGCAAAACTAGGTGCAAAAGACATTATGGGATACTGTATTATTAATTTAATAGTTACAGGGATAATTATTTCAATATCTTTATTTATATGGACTTTCTAACATCAATAAACATAAACCATGAAAAAAATCATTCTGTTTGCCTTTATAATAATTGTTACAACTTCAAGTACATTTACTGACCCTAAGATTAAAGCTGCTCAAGGAATTATTGAGAGAATAACACCCGATTATGTTTCTGGTTTTTCTCTTGAAATAATGAATTCAAAAGACGGGAAAGACGTTTTTGAGATTTCTTCAATTGATGATAAAGTACTGTTAAAAGGAAATAACACCATATCTTTGGCAGTTGCATATCATCAATATCTTAAAAAATATTGTAAAGTCTCTCTTTCATGGTGTGGAGATCAGCTTGATATGCCGAAAATTCTTCCATTGCCTTTAACTCCGGAATACGGAGAAATAAATGCGAAATACCGCTCATTTTTCAATTACTGTTCATTCAGCTATTCGACAACATGGTGGAAATGGGAACGCTGGCAGAGAGAAATAGACTTTATGGCAATGAATGGAGTAAATATGCCATTAAGTATAGTTGGATTGGAAGGCGTTTGGTATAATGCATTGCAAAGGATAGGATATACAGAAGAAGAAGCAAGAGAGTACTTGGTTGGTCCCTCATATTTCGCATGGCAATGGATGACAAACATTGAAAGCTATGGTGGTCCACTTACAAAAAGCTGGATAAAAAGTCATATAAAATTAGGTAAAAAAATAATTGACCGCGAAATTGAATTGGGTATGCACCCTATTCAGCAAGGATATTCTGGATGTGTTCCATCCAAGTTCATAGAGAAGTTTCCTGATGCAAAAATAGAATTAAAAGAATCTTGGTGTGGATTTAAACCGGTAGCACAATTGGATCCTACGGATTCTCTTTTTCAGGTCTTCGGTAGAATATTGTTTGAAGAACAAGATAAACTTTTCGGTTCACACGGGTTTTATGCTACAGACCCATTCCATGAAAGTAAACCGGTATCTGCAAATAAAGAATATTTTGAAGCTGTTGCTAATTCCGTTTTAAAATTATATAAAGATTTTGATCCTAAGGCAATATGGATTATGCAAGGTTGGAGTCCTACTGAAGCTATTGTTAAAGCAATTCCTATGGAAGATCTTATTATTC
>JBAXYG010000058.1:0-7406 GCA_041670905.1 Bacteroidales bacterium | reverse complement strand
TGGCAGGTGTACAGGTAATTTTCCAATTCTTGACATTATTGATTATTTTAAATTATTAACAATTAATATACGTAGCATACTACTTCTCCACCAACATTCAGGGTTTTGGCCTCCTTATCGGAAATAATGCCTTTTGAAGTTGATAAAATAGCTATTCCCAAGCCGTTCAATACACGTGGCATACTTGCAACGTCTGTGTATGTTCTCAAACCTGGAGAGCTGATACGGATAATTTTCTTGATAGCCGGCTTTTTAGTATCCGGATGATACTTAAGGGCGATTTTAATGGTGTTGCAAGGCTTACCTTCAACGACCTTATAGGCAAGTACATACCCTTTTTCATGAAGAATACGGGTCATTTCAACTTTCATCTTCGATGCAGGAATCTCTACGGTCCTGTGACCTGCAAGATATGCATTACGAATCCTTGTTAGAAAATCTGCGATTGGATCAGTCATTTTTTAATTGTTTTGATAGATTCGACACCTTTTGGGCGCCCGATATCCAATGTTAATAAAATATGTAATTATATCTCTACCAACTTGCTTTCTTCACTCCCGGGATAAGGCCTTTACTTGCCATCTCACGGAATTGAATACGGCTGATGCCGAAAGTACGCATATACCCTTTTGGACGACCCGTTATAGAGCATCTGTTGTGAAGCCTACATGGACTTGAATTCTTTGGAAGCTTATCCAAAGCAGCCCAGTCACCAGCTTCCTTAAGGGTTTTACGCTTTTCTGCATATTTGGCACATAGTTTTGCGCGTTTAACTTCGCGTGCCTTCATCGATTCTTTTGCCATACCTGATTATTTCTTAATATTCTTAAAAGGTAATCCAAATTCACGAAGTAAAGCATAAGCTTCTTCGTCTTTATCAGCTGAAGTAACAAATGTGATTTCCATTCCCATAACTTTGGTTACCTTATCGATATCTATTTCAGGGAAAATAATTTGTTCTTTGATTCCAAGTGTATAATTGCCTCTACTATCAAAATTTTCAGAAATACCTTTGAAGTCCCTGATACGAGGAATAGAAATAGATATCAGTCTTTCCAAAAATTCATACATTTTAGTAGACCGCAATGTAACTTTAGCTCCAATTGGCATTCCACGACGAAGTTTGAAATTGGAAATATCCTTCTTAGAAGTTGTTAGAACCGCTTTTTGACCAGTGATGGTCGTAATTTCCTGCTGAGCAATTTCCACAAGTTTTTTGTCTTGAGTAGCCTGCCCAACACCTTGATTAATAGTTATTTTTTGCAACTTAGGAACTTGCATAACTGATTTATAAGAAAATTCTTTCATCAGTTTTCCAACTATTTCCTCTTTATATTTCTTCTGCAAAGCAGGAGTATAATTCACCTGTGCCATATTAGGAGCAGAAGTTTCTGTTGTTTTCTTTTCCTTTGCCATTATTTAATCTCCTCTCCTGATTTTTTAGCGAAACGAACAATTTTACCTTTATCGTCAATACGACGGCCTACCTTTGTGGCTCCACCTTTAACAGGATCAACTATTTGCAGATTAGAAATATGTATGCCTGCTTCTTGTTTTATAATACCACCCTGTGGAAATTTAGAATTTGGCTTGGTATGTTTGCTTACCATGTTGACTCCCTCAACAATAGCACGATTTTTCTCTGTAAAAACTTCGAGAACCTTACCGGTTTTACCCTTATCGTTCCCAGTATTTACAAATACAACATCGCCTTTTTTTATGTGTAATTTTTTCATAATCTTTCTCCTTACAATACCTCAGGGGCTAATGAGACGATTTTCATATAATTTTCGCGCAATTCCCTTGCAACCGGACCAAAAATACGAGTTCCGACTACTTCTCCTTGTTTATTCAACAATACACATGCATTGTCATCAAAACGAATGTATGAACCATCAGCACGACGAACCTCTTTTTTTGTACGAACTACTACTGCATTTGAGACCGAACCTTTCTTGGTATTTCCTCCAGGAATAGCACTTTTAACGGCAACAACGATCTTGTCACCGACTCCGGCATAGTGACGGCGCGTACCGCCCAAAACACGAATACAAAGAACTTCCTTTGCACCGCTATTATCTGCCACCAATAGACGTGATTCTTGTTGTATCATGGTTATTTAACTTTTTCTACGATTTCTACTAATCTCCAACATTTTGTTTTACTCAAAGGACGAGTTTCCATAATGAGTACGGTATCACCTTCACTACATTCATTCTTATCGTCTTGAGCAACATACTTTGTGGTTTTATTTACGAATTTACCGTAAATAGGATGTTTTTCTTTTCTTCTTACAGCAACTACAATAGACTTATCCATTTTGTTGCTTACCACTAACCCTATTCTTTCTTTACGAAGATTTCTTTCCATAGGACAACTATTTTTAGTTCTGTTTTTCCTTTTGAGCCAATATTGTCATCATTCTGGCAATATCTGTCTTAGCTTTCTTAATCTTAGAGGTATCTTCCAACGGAGAAATCACATGATTAATTCTCATGTGTTCCAAGTTCTGTTTCTCAACATCAATATGTTCGCGTAAATCATTTACGGACATCTCACGTATTTCTTGTGTCTTCATTTTCCTTCCATTAATTAAGATTCTACATAATCCCTTCTTACCACAAATTTAGTGGAAATAGGTAGTTTTTGTGCTCCCAAACGAAGAGCTTCTTTAGCAACTTCCATTGGAACACCTTCTGCTTCAATTATCATGCGACCAGGGGTGATTGGGCAAACGAATCCCTCAGGAGCTCCTTTACCTTTACCCATACGTACTTCAGCCGGTTTTTTAGTGAACGGTTTGTCCGGAAAAACGCGTATCCAAATCTTCCCTTCACGTTTCATGTAACGAACTACAGCTTGACGGGCAGCCTCAATTTGTTGACCTGTTAGCCAACAGCTCTCCATGGTTTTAATACCAAAAGATCCAAAAGCCAATTGGTTTCCCCTTTGGGCAACCCCTTTCATACGGCCTTTTTGCTGCCTTCTAAATTTGGTTTTTTTCGGTTGTAACATTGTTTTTTTATAGTTTAAATATTTCTAAACTCTTTATCATCAAGTTTTTACCTCTTTATGGGGTATAAAACTAGGGTTGCAAAGATAGTTAAAAAATTTAAATACCAAACTTTTTTTAATTATTTTTTACAATATTTTCTACCAAAAAAAATAGCAGTTAACACCGCCATTTTCAATTCATTACAAAAATAAATTATTTTCTACAAATTGCATTTTCTACAAATTATAAATGCACTCTTTTTGTTTTTATCAATCCCAATAGAAGACTTAGCAGCCATGCAAGCAAAAAATAAATTATTGCAACAACAATCAGCGGGAAAAATGCATCAAAAGTTCGACTGCGGATAATATCGCTTGCTTTAGTCAAATCCTGTACGGCAATATATCCAACAATTGAGGTCATTTTAACTAACGAAATAAATTCACCTTTATAAACAGGTAGCACACGGTCAATTGCTTGAGGGAGAATTACATATCTAAATGTCTTAACTTTACCAAATCCCATTGCAAGTCCGGCCTCAGTCTGCCCATAACTTATGCTGCTGATTGATGTTCTAAACATCTCAGATACGTACGCAGCAAAATTCATGGCAAAAGTAATCGCAGCTACAATGATCCCACTTATATCAAGTGAGGCGAAAACAACATAGAACATAATCATAAGTAAAACAACCTGCGGAATTCCTCTTAAAAGGTCTATATAGACCTTCGCTATTCCACGCATTAGCATATTTTTACTCATTCTCATAAAACAGATAAGTGCTCCCAATAAAGTACCTATCAATGCAGCTAATATTGAAATTATGAAGGTGACTTTCAGACCATTCAATATCAAAAGGTAACGTTTTTCAAGAATAAGATTGTTATAAAAACTGTTGGATATTTTTTTATACCACGGCTTTTTACTTACTCCCACACCACCTTGTATTTCATCTTGTGAACACATCAATATTTGAGGATTGACAAAATATGAATCAGAGAAGTCAACCATTTTCCCTCTCTCTTTTGTGGCAGTGAGATTAGAGATGATTGCATCAATCTTACCAGAAGCAAGAGATGTAATCAAAGCTGAAAATTTCATATCCATGTATTCAACCTTAAACCCCAATTCAAACGCGATACGTTCAATTAACTCACAATCAAGTCCGACGATTTTACCATCTTTAATGAAGCACATCGGTTCTCTATTAGCTGCTATTCCAACAATCAATTTCTTTCCACTTTCTAAAACAGGTATATCAACTTCTCTATATTCTGAGGAATTTAAATTTACCCACCTATTGACAATATCGGACAAAGTACCATCATTACGATATTTTTCAAGGACTGCATTAATCTGCCTTTGAAGTTCAGTAGCTTTACCTTTGGGGAGAGCTATTACAGCACCGGCATCTGTATATTCTTTTGGGAGAATAAAGAGGTCTTTGTTATATTTTGCAGCATTGACAGCCGTTGTATAGGCAGTCATAACATATTTTACTTTATTTGATTGAAGTGCTGCTATTGCATCCATAATATCATCATAACACTGAACTTGAGCCTGAGGATAATTAGCACGGATATACATTTCCCCAGTCGTTCCTGTCATTACACCTACAGATGAAGTTGAAACATCACTTCCGTCAGCAAACGAGACTACATTTTGCTTATTACCATTACAAGAGACAATCCCTAATATAAATAAAACTAAAAAGGATAATCTACTGATAACTCTCATATTAATAATTATTTACAAGAAATACATTCATTATCTGATGACAACTCTCTGGAAATTTCCTCAACTTCCTTCATCATCCTAATTACATTCTCTCCCCAAAACAGCTTCAGTTCATCATCAGACCAACCTCTTCTCATCAATTCTATGGTAATATTTTTCATTTTAGACACATCTTCCAATCCTACTACACCACCACCACCATCAAAGTCTGTTCCTATACCTACATGTTCCACGCCTACAAGATTTTTTACATACTCGATATGATTACACAAATGAGATATGTTTACTTCACTCTTAGGAAGAAATGATAAAAAAAATCTTCCGGTCGCAACCTGTATCAGTCCTCCTTTCTTTGCAATAGCTTTCATCTCTCTATCAGTAAGATTTCGTGGATGATTTTTGATGTTCCATACTCCGGAGTGTGTTGCCATGATTGGAGCCTTGCTTGTCTCAATACAGTCAAAAAGTGTTTCTGATGAAGTATGAGATATATCTACAATAATACCCAATCTATTCATCTCTTTTACCACCTCATACCCAAAAGGAGAAAGGCCATGCCACTCAACAACACTATCTCGTGAAGAGTCACATATATCATTATTGTAATTATGAGAAAGAGTAATTGCTCTTACCCCCATATCATAAAACATTTCAACGTTCTTTATATCAGTACCTAATGCATATCCATTTTCAATAGCGAACATTACAATAGATTTACCCTCTTTTTTGAGTTTCCAAAAATCATCGGCACACCATGCTATACCAGCTTCATCTCTATTCTTGTTAATATGTTCTTTAAATAATCTTATTTCATCTATTGCGTATTGAGTTGCTTTCTTTAGAGACTCCTGATCACGTAACCCCTGCTCAAGATATATTGCAAAAAACGCAGCATCAAGTCCTCCTTTCTTCATTAAAGGGAAGGTAACCTGCCCCTTTTGTACTCCATAATCATTATTAGGGTGATTTGTACAGATAGCCGTATCATTGTGGGTATCTATACTAAAAATTTTCTTATGCAGAGAATCAGCTCTGGCGGCCAAACTACCATCACTTTGAGCGGAAAGCGATATAATAGATAATAGAATAGTAACTATACTAAGTGATTTGATTCTTTTCATATTTAAGATTTCTTTAATTCATTTCTGGAAATCCACCAGCCAAGCTTATGTGCCAACAATAAAACAAGCAGAGACAATGCCAAACACGCAAGCATCATCCACAATCCGTTTCCATTTGTAAAAAAAACCGGCACAAATGTTATTAATAATATTTCGACAGGAGCACAAGGCAAATATGCAAGTGCATAGTCATCCATTATTTTACTTTCCATTTTAGGATCCACAATCCTTAATAAAGCCATTCCCATTGCCATTGTTCCTGACCACCAACCCCATGCAAATATTGATTTTTCAAACCATGCCTTTCTGTGTAAATGACGACCAAAATAAAAAGCAGTGAAACTCACTAAAATAACACCAAATACCAAAAGGATTATTAAAGGAGCAGCATATTTGACAACCACGCTCAATTTTATAGAAGCAACTCCGAATGCCACTAACAAATCCGTACTACTGCTACTTATATTCGAAATAGACTTAGGGTCTATATAATCTGATACTTTTGTTTTATCAAATATTTTTTTCAAAATCAATCCTACAATAAAAGCACAACTAAACACAGGGAGCTCAAGACCAGGAGCCCACACTTTTACCCCTTTGTTTATCAAATATCCACCAAAAGCGACTAAGACTATTAAAGCAAAATGAAAAGTAAGTGAATCCATTGAAATCGGAGAAGTAGTTACTTCACCTGAAGACTCTCTTTTGTTTTTAGGAATCAGCCCGCTACGAAGTTCATCAGGAAGATCCTTAAAATCAGATATATAAGCTGTTTCTTTATTTTTTGCCGCTAACTTTATAAAGAAAAGACCACCTACTATGGCAAGAATCACACCGATAGTTGCAGTTGTCATACCCAGGCTAGTTGCATCTTCCCAGCCCAAGCTGGAAAAAGCAGAGCCAATAGCCGCTGCAGTTCCATGTCCTCCATAAAAACCGGTAGAAAGCATGACGCCAAAAGCATCATTGAGTTCAGGCCATATTAATTTAAGGACGAAAAAACCGAACAAGCCGGCAAATGCCCATTGGAACAACATACCAAATTGAGAATATGCCCACATTGGGCCTACTCTGCCAGCAACTTTTTTAATATTGAATTTTGGAGAAGAAAGAGGAAGTGCTCCGAAAACCATAGCAATTAAAATTGCAGGATAAATTCCAACATTTGAAGAGAGTGGAATCCAATCAAATCCATTAGGGCCAAAGATTAACCCTAAAATACCTGCAATAAGACTTGGTGGGATAAATAATTTTTGAATAATTTTTACCTTTACGCGTAAAAATTTTCCTATTAACAATAAACCGAAAATAATCCCTAAATCCGTGAAAAGAACCCAAGGAGAGAAAACAGCAGCATCAAACATAATAAATTTAGAGTTTATTTATCAAAGGTAGTATATTTGCTCCGAAATGAAAAAAGAAAAAACCATATTATTAACGTTACTTTTTACTCTAGCATCAATAGTACCCTCTTTTGGACAAAATCCTCCCAAAGGATATGTAATGAATTATATAATAGAAGGAAAGGACACAATATATATTGACGAAATACC
>JBAXYG010000057.1:0-7461 GCA_041670905.1 Bacteroidales bacterium | reverse complement strand
TTATTGTATATTTTTCCCTGACGGAGAAATTGACCCTAATACATACGTGCAGCCTACAGGAAAAACAGATAAAAGTAAAAATATTCCTATCGATCTTATCGTTGATGGTGTTGAATTGGTAAACAATGCAACAAAAATCACTTATAAGAGAATGCCGACAACTCTTGATGCAGGTGCTACATTTACAGGTGGAACATACAACGGAAAGAGCGTTAGCAGAAGAATTAAAGAGACTTTATCAGATGGCCGCGTAATATATTGGGATACAAACAACTCTACTGATGACTTCCAGGTCAATGATGCTGCAATGGTTCGTCGTAACGGTGCAGGAATTCCTTCATGGAATACTTGGGCTAAATAATTTACTAACCAATAAATATGAATAAAATGAAAAAATATATTATTATTTCTATTGTTGCTTTGAGCTCACTATTTTCAGCTCAGGCTCAGGTAAGTAAATCTGTTACATATCCTGCTTCTCTTGAAATCAACCAAGCAAAATCAGTATGGTTCAACACTACCAACGCTGCCGGCATGATAATCACACCGGTTGACAACTTCAATTTGCTAACAGTTGGTTACAGTAATGAAAATGGAGAATACAAACTTCAACAGGATGGTGATTCTAAGAATAATTTGGCTATCAGCACCGAAGGTGCTACAAATTTAGGAGAAGCACGCATTTGGGGAAAATTTCAATATAATAATTCTACAATAAATGGAACAAAGTTCAATACCATCATGCTTGATCCTGTTGCCGATATGCCATACTATATTGCCGATCCTAACAAAAGTTACTGGAAAAAACAGTCATATGATATGGAACTTAAAGCTGCGACTCCTGTTTTATGGGATGTTGTAGGATTCGGTATTGCTGCAAAATACTATACTAAAACCGGAGCCAAACAAATTGACCCAAGATGTTCTTCATTCAAGTATGGTATTTCTGCAACACCTTCAGTTATTGTCAAAATAGGTGAAAACCACACTATCGGTTTATCCGCAACATATGAAAATTCTTTTGAAAGAACAACTCCGATAAACAGTGACAGTCAACACGATCAAGATGCCTATGTAATGAAAGGATTAGGAAATTACTCTGTTGGTGTTGTAGGTGGTCTTGGTGGATTGAGTATTTTCTACTACAAACAAAATCTTGTTGGTGGAGCTATCCAATACGGGTATCATTCCGATTTTGATGTTTTGGCTGAAGGTAATTACAGTTACCAGGTTATAGATGTTTTCCAGACACCTTCAAAACCCAAAAGAATGGGATCTACAGTTCAAACAAAAATGGGTGGAAATATTCAAGCAATCTTTAACGGAGATTATACCAGTAAGGTTACTGTTGATGGTTACTATAAAAATACAAATGGTATTGAATTCATCCAGGAACTTGATAAGACTTACGAAGTTCAACAATGGGTTACTATGGCAAAATTCATCAGAAGTTACTACAAATTTACCGCTGCATCTCTTAACTATGACTTATTCAAAGTAAGCGAGCAGGGATATGATTGGAGAGCAGGCTTAAAAGCTACTTACAGCGATAGGTCAGATGAATACATACTTCCTAAATCTACTTTAGCCGCTAAAAATGTTTATGCTGAATTGAATGGAAAGAAAAACTTTATGGTTGGAAACAGTTCGGTACTACTTGGTGTAAATGTTGGTTATAACTACAATATTGATGGCGGTTATGATTATACCGGAGCTAATCCTACATCTACAGTAGTTAAAGAAATGTTCGAAAGAGATATAGCTTTTCTAACAGCAAATTATATCCAAGCTGGTATTAATGTAAATGCATCATTCCCTGTAAGCAAATCAAGTGCTTTATACGTTCAAGGTGACTGCCAATATATCAGATCAAACGATCATACAAATAACCTGGTAGGTATGACCGATGCTGATGGAAGTAATTTCAGATGGGAAACAATTTCAAGTATACTACAAACTCCAAGTCAAAGAATATTTGCAACGGTATCTGTAGGTTTCACTTTTTAATAAAATGACTAACAAGAAATGAGAAAAAAATCTTATTTGATAATATCCTTTATTTTGCTGTGCTTCCAACTGGGAGCGCAGCAAAATATTATTCCCCCAACCCAAAGTGTAAGAAATTCATTTGCAATCTTTGTTGACGAGGGAACATTTAATGCGTGCAAGAGCGAAATTATGGCATACAGAGATGTCATCGAAAAAGACGGTCTTGCCACCTATATCATTTCAGCAGATTGGGAATCTCCTGAACATGTAAAATTCTTCATTGATAAATACTATAAAGAACAAGGGCTCGAAGGAGCTGTTTTTGTTGGTAATATTCCCATTGCCATGATACGTGGTGCACAACACTTTACATCCGCATTTAAGATGGATGAGGAAAATAACCCGCTATACGATTCATCAGTCCCTTCTGACCGTTTTTACGATGACCTTAACCTTAAATTTGACTTTATACAAAGAGACACAACTTATAGCCACCTGTTCTACTATTGGCTAAGAGGAGATTCTCCACAAAGGATAAACTGCACAATTTATTCGGGTAGAATCCGATCTACATTGAAGGGAGAAGCCGGATATGACCAAATCCGCAAATATCTTACAAAGGTTGTTACAGAGAGAGCAACAGAAAATCCTCTTGATAAGATTGTTTCCTATACAGGCGAAGGATCTTTTTCAAACAGCCTTGCTGCATGGAAAGATGAGAGCATAACAATGAGAGAACAAATTCCTGCTGCATTTCAAAATGATGCAAACGGAGCTAAATTCTATATATATAATATGTATCCTTTCATGAAGGAAGTTATGATTGAAGAGCTCAAGAGGGAGGATGTTGATTTGATGCTGTTCCATGAACACGGTATGCCTGAAAGACAATATCTGACCGGAAATCCACCGGCACTTGATGAAGATGCAAACTATGAAAATGGAAAAAGAGCCGTCCGCGAATACATGAGAAACGTTGAAAGGAGAAGTACCATGACATTTAAGGAGGCAAAAGATAATCTTACTAACAAATATGGAATAGACTCAACCTGGTTTGAAGGAATTTCTGACCCAAAAGTAATAGCACAAGACTCCCTGGAAGATCTGAAAACAGGTATAATCCTGGATGATATCCGCAAGGCAAATCCAAACCCGCGTGTTGTTGTTTTTGATGCCTGCTACAACGGTGACTTCAGAAATGAAGGTTTTGTTGCAGGAGAATATATTTTTTCAAAAGGAAAAACCATAGCTTGTTTTGCCAACTCGGTAAATGTATTACAGGACAAATCCTCAACTGACCTTATGGGTCTTTTGGCTTGTGGCATGAGAATCGGCGAATGGACAAAACAAATAAATATTCTTGAATCTCATATTATAGGTGACCCTACATACAGATTCGCAAGGCCTAAAATGCCACGTATAAAAATGCACTCTACTGATACCGATTACTGGTTGGCAATATTAGGGCATAACTTCCCCGTTGACATTCACTCACTTGCCTTATACAAGTTATTCAACCTCAACTATGAAGGAATGTCCGCATTACTATATAAAACTTACAAGGAATCACCTTACTACACCCAAAGACTTCAATGCATGCACTTGTTGGCATATTATAATGACAACAACTATCAACAGTTGCTTAAAGATGCAACAGAAGATCCTTATGAGTTTATAAGAAGAAAAGCTGTATATTATATGGGAAGAGTCGGAAGAAATGATTTTGTTCCATATATCGTTAATTTATATTTAAACGACTATTTATCTGAGAGAGTTGCATTTAATGTAAGCTTCACAGCACATCATCTAAGTATCCCTCTCTTGAAGGAAACTTTTGAGAAAGCTATTAATAAGTCTGAATACATTTACGACAAAAAGGAGTATTGGGAAAAAGTGGAAAACATGCTCAATGCAGCGGAAAGGACAAGAACCGGTTTCCTAACTAGTATTATTGATACAACATCAAGCAAAAGGAACAGGATGTTTTATGTTGTAATGATACGCAACAATCCATTCCCGCAAGTAGTTGATGATGTATTGAATATTATTGATAATAATAAAGAGGATGTAAAACTCAGAATAGCCCTTGCAGAAGGACTTGGCTGGTATGTACGTTCAGAGCGCAAAGGCGAAATTATTGAAACGTTCGATTCAATTCTTAAAAATGAAAAAAACATAGATCCAAAACTTGCGGATGAATTGACTAAAACAATTAACCGTTTAAAAGAATACATGAGATGAAAAGAATAAATATTCTAAAATATATTGTTGTTTTGGTTTGCGCCCTGATTATTGCAGGAACATCATTTGCAGCGCCAAAAGATAAAGTTAATATTGTAAAATGCGACCCTAGAGCAGCCACTTCCTTTGCGATTTTTGTAGATAATACAACATATAACCAATGCAAAGAGGAAATAGATGAATACAGGGAAGTTCTTCAATCCGAAGGCCTCGGCACATATATTCTCTCTTCTGACTGGGGCAAACCGGAAGATGTTAAAGCACAGATTATTAAGCTATCAAAAATAAAACCTGCACTTGAAGGAATGGTTTTCATCGGAGATATTCCTATTGCCAGAATAAGGCAGGCTCAGCACATGACCACTGCTTTCAAAATGAATGAAAATACTTTTCCGATGGAAGAGTCATCTGTCACTTCAGATCGTTTTTATGATGACCTACATCTTACTTTTGAGTTTATATGTAAGGACTCTGTTAATACCCGCCAATTTTACTATAATCTGACTGAAGAAGGTGCACAAAAATTAAATCCAAATTTCTATTCAGCCCGTATGCTGGTACCTGCAGAATTTCCCGGGGACAAATATGTCGTTTTGAAAAAATATCTAAAAAAGGTTGTCACCGCACACAAAGAGACAAATCCTTTGGACCAATTTATTTTCTTCGCCGGAAGTGGTTACAACTCAGATTGTATGACAGTATGGAGACAACAGCCAATAGTTTTCAGAGAATATTTTCCTGCAGCATTCACAAAAGCATCAGGGAATAGATTCTACAATTACAGGCAGTCCAATTATATGAAGTACAACCTTTATAATGAAATTCAACGTCCTAATACAGACGTATTTATGTTTAGCGAACATGGGGCTCCGGAAACACAATACATAAATGGTCCTTACGCAGCTCAGACGACGGAAGATAATATCATTTGCTTGAAAAGAGGACTGAGAAATTATTACAAACGTCTCAAGGGAGAAAAAGCTGAAAAATTTGCAAAAGAGAATTGTGAATACTATCATCTTGACATCAATATGTTTTCTCCTGAAGAAATGGCAAAAGAAAGATTTGGAGACTCATTGGCAAAAGCCGACGTTAATATTGTTCTTAAGGATATTGAAAAACTTAAAACCGGCTCACGCGTAACAATATTCAACGCTTGTTATAATGGATCATTCCATCAACCCGGATATGTTGCCGGCTATCATGTTTTCAACGACGGACGCAATGTGGTTGCTCAAGGCAATACCGTTAACGTTCTTCAAGACAAATTAGCGGATCAATTAATCGGATATCTTGCATTGGGTATAAGAATAGGCTTTTGGCAGAAAGAAGTTATTTATCTTGAATCACATCTGATTGGTGACCCTACATTCAGATTTACCCCGACAGAAGGAGTAAACTCTCAAGAACTGAATCTCGCTCTTGCAAATGTAAGCAGTATCCAAAATGCTGTTGATTACTGGAAAGAAAAACTGTCAGAAAAAGAATCGATATACAGAGCTATGGCTATCAAACAGCTTTCAAAACTTAATGCCATATCTTCCGATGAATTATATGATATTTTCTGTCAAGATAAATCCTGGATAGTAAGACTTCAAGCACTCACAGCTATTGCTCCATATTGTGACAACAATGTAAAAAAGGTAATCTTAAAAGGCATTAATGACCCGTACGAAATGATCCGTAGACAGAGTTGTCATCTTGCAGGAGATATGGGTGCCACTGAATTTATAGAACCTCTTATTAACCTTGAATTACATTCAAACGAAGTAATCAGAGCTCAATATGCAGCAAATAGCTCCTTGAACGTTTTTAACCCTGAACTATTTCCTTCATATTATGCTGAAATGCAACATGTACAACGCAATGCCAAGAGAGTCTCTTCTCAAATGAAAAATATCATGTCAAAAGAGGGGAAAGACCGTGAATCGGACATTAGATATTTAAGAAACAATAATCTGCACTGGAAAATAAATCAGTTGATTCAAGTTGCCTGCGACACAACAGAAACCGAAGATATCCGGGTCTTAATGACTGAAGCTTTAGGCTGGTTTAAACTATCTATTGAGAAAGAGAAAATTGCTGCTGCAATGGAACAATGTCTAAAAGATGAACAATTATCACCACGCCTGAAAAGGGAGATGATAAAAACCATAAAAAGGATAAAATAACAAGTACTTAATAAAAAGAAGATTTCTTAAAACAAGAAATCTTCTTTTTATTATACTTTATTTTTTATTTTACTCTATCTTTTCCATTTCATAAACCACAGTAGTTCCATCAAGACGATAACCACTCCACTGCATAAATGTACCAGAAACGTTTATTGAAATATCCCAGCATTCAAAATTTCTTCCTGTGGTTCCTGATACATAATCATTTGTCCAATTAGATGCAAACAAATTACCATACACGAAATATGTTCCTTCATTATCCTGCTTTGTAGTCCATTCACCGTCATCATATATATAATAATTATATGTTCCATCTACAAAATACTCCCAACGGTGATCCTCGGTATCAGCTGAGCCAGAAGAGATACAATGCCCTTGCCATAATCCTATGATTTTATTATTATTATCTTCCGAAGTCACTTTTTTAACAACATAAACTGAAGAATCCTCAAAAGAAGTATCGTCAATTATCATTTTACCAACCGTATAAATCATTTCTTCTTCGTTTAATTCCATAATGTTCAATTGTATTTCAAAGACAGAACCGAGAACACTTTGACCGGCTATATATATTATATTCCCATTTACATAATATGAATAGCCTGACCCTTCCATCCATGCTTTATCATTATCATTTATAGTATAGCCAGAAGCATACATCTGAACACCATCATCACGAAAATCCATTACAAAGGCATCATTTGTAAAAATTTCTCTACTATCAACCGTTTTATTTACCCATTTTCCGATAAATTGTGATTGATTTTGCGCAATTTCTTTTTCACAGGAAGTCAGCATTACCAGTAAAAAGAAACATAAAAATATTTTCTTAGTCATAATTAATAATTCTTTGTACAAATGTACAATAAGTTTCTACTAATCTGTACATAATTATCTAGTCCTAAAATACGGATAAAAATTTATTCGTTCTTCTTGCGATTTTTTAAAGAACAGGTTAAAATCGCAAACAATCCCTTTTGACTTGCTTTGAGCATCAGGTTCATAACAAAGAAAGTTGATTGCCGGAACTATAATAAGCGAATCAATTGGATTAATT
>JBAXYG010000056.1:0-7576 GCA_041670905.1 Bacteroidales bacterium | reverse complement strand
ATTATGCCGGATAACTATATTCTGATGTTTGATCTTAAGACTCCGGATGATAAAATAGATCCAATACTGAAAAATGCTGAACCAACAATAGATAAGATAATCTCAGCCATTAAGGAACATAGTACGGACAAATCTATGCTAAACAGAGGTTTTCTGCCGATACTGGCAACCACATCAAATTATCCAATTTACAAATACGGAAGAAAAACAAAGCCTTTTCATGTAACGAGTGATTGCACCGGATGTGAAATATGTGTTAATTTATGCCCATGTGAGATGATTTCAATGGAAAACAATCTCCCGGTATGGAAACAAGGTAAATGCACACAATGTCTGGCGTGTATACATCACTGTCCGGTACAGGCAATACAATATGGAAGAAAAACCTATAAGAGAGGTAGATACACCAACCCAAACATATAATAAACAGATTATTACTCTTTTACAATCGGACTCCAATCAACCGGAGCCACAACTGTTATTTCTTCGTTTCGGGTAGGATGGATAAAATTAACGCTACGAGCATGCAGGCTTATACCTCCATCCTTATTTGAACGTGGCGCACCATATTTTAAATCACCTTTTATAGGACATCCTATAGCTGCAAGCTGACAGCGGACCTGGTGATGCCTGCCGGTAATAAGATCTACTTCAATCAAAAAATATCTATCAGTAGTTTTTATCACTTTATATCGTAGAATAGCCTCTTTTGAATCATATCTTGGTTCTGCATAAGGATAAGACTTATTCTGCTTTACATTTCTAACAAGATAATGGACCAATTCCCCTTCATCTTCTTTTGGTTTCACTCCGGTAAGAGCCCAATATGTCTTATGTATTTCACCGTATTTGAAACTTTCATTTAACCTTTCAAGGGCTTTTGATGTTTTGGCAAACATGGCAATGCCACTAACCGGTCTGTCAATACGATGAGGCACTCCCATAAAAACCTGACCCGGTTTGTTGTCGCGTTGAGCGATGAAAGCTTTCAAGGTTTCGCTCAAAGGTTCGTCACCGGTTTTATCCCCCTGCACTATCTCCCCTATTCGTTTGTTAATAATAAGTATGTGATTATCTTCATAAAGAATACGACTTTTTATTTCGTCAAATTCTTCTTGTAAGAGAGTTCTATATTCCATTATGTGTTTGTTTATCTATATTATGAGTTGCAAAGTAACGAAATTATTCGGACATATTAATTATGACATGTTGTCAGTTTTTTACCGAATGGCACAATCTTAGAAGAATGTATAGAGGAATCTCCAAAAAGATCTTCAAAAAAAGAAATAAAAATATAAAAATATAAAAAAGGAGAAATTATTATGGGAAAAATTATTGGAATTGACCTTGGAACTACGAACTCATGCGTAGCCGTAATGGAAGGTAACGAACCTACTGTTATAATAAACAGTGAAGGTAAGAGGACTACCCCTTCTGTTGTTGCATTTACAGACAACGGTGAGAGAAAAATTGGTGATCCTGCAAAAAGACAAGCAATCACTAATCCTCAAAAAACAATCTTCTCTATTAAGAGATTCATGGGTGAAACTTATGACAGAGTACAAAAAGAGATTGCTCGTGTCCCTTACAAAGTAATTAAGGGAGATAACAATACTCCACGTGTAGATATTGATGGAAGATTTTACTCTCCGCAAGAAATATCAGCTATGGTTCTTCAAAAAATGAAGAAGACTGCTGAAGATTATCTTGGACAGGAAGTAACAGAAGCTGTAATTACAGTCCCTGCATATTTTAGTGACTCTCAAAGACAAGCTACCAAAGAAGCAGGTGAGATAGCAGGATTGAAAGTTAAGAGGATAATAAACGAACCGACAGCTGCAGCGTTAGCTTATGGTTTGGATAAGAAAAATAAAGACATGAAGGTTGCAGTATTCGACCTTGGTGGTGGTACATTCGATATATCAATTCTAGAACTTGGAGATGGTGTATTTGAAGTAAAATCAACAAATGGTGATACACACCTTGGTGGTGATGACTTTGACCATACAATCATTGACTGGTTGGCTGAAGAATTTAAAGCTGAAAATAACGGTTTGGATTTAAGAAAAGACCCTATGGCTCTTCAAAGACTGAAAGAAGCTGCAGAGAAGGCTAAAATCGAATTATCAAGTCAGACTTCAAGCGAAATCAATCTACCTTATATCATGCCTGTTGACGGTGTTCCAAAGCACCTTGTTAAGACATTGACCCGTGCTAAATTCGAACAACTTGCAGATAAATTAATTCAATCGACAGTAGAACCTTGCCGTAAAGCACTTTCTGATTCAGGATTGAAACCTGGCGATATTGATGAAATTCTTTTGGTAGGTGGTTCAACCCGTATCCCAGCCGTACAGCAACTAGTAGAAAAATTCTTCGGTAAAGTTCCAAACAAAGGTGTAAACCCGGACGAAGTTGTTGCAGTCGGTGCTTCTATACAGGGCGGTGTGCTTTCAGGTGATGTAAAAGATGTTCTTTTGTTGGATGTAACTCCTCTATCATTAGGTATAGAGACATTAGGTGGAGTTATGACAAAATTGATAGAGTCAAACACTACAATTCCTACACGTAAGTCTGAAACTTTCAGTACTGCAAGTGATAATCAACCTTCTGTAGAAATCCACGTACTACAAGGTGAAAGATCAATGGCCCGTGACAACAAGACAATAGGTCGTTTCCACTTAGATGGTATAGCTCCTGCTCCAAGAGGTATTCCTCAGATTGAAGTTATTTTTGATATCGATGCAAACGGCATATTAAATGTTACAGCTAAAGATAAAGCTACAGGCAAGGAACAGAAAATCAGAATAGAAGCTTCTTCAGGATTGAGCGAAGACGAAATCAAAAAGATGCGTGATGAAGCTAAAGCTAACGAAACTGCAGATAAAGAAGAAAAAGAGAGAATCGATAAAGTTAATGGTGCTGATGCTATGATTTTCCAAAGCGAAAAGAACCTTAAAGAATATGGAGATAAGATTCCTGCTGATAAAAGAGGTGCTATAGAAAATGCTTTAGGACAATTGAAAGAAGCTCACAAGTCTTTAGATATAACAGCTATCGATAGAGCAACGGAAGCATTGAACAATGCTTGGCATGCAGCTTCTGAAGATATGGCCAAAGCAGCTCAGGGACAAAGCGGCCCGGCTTCAGATGCAAATTATGATGCAAGTGCCGATGCAAACCAGAGCTCAAACTCACAAGGCAGCTCACAAGATGGTGAAGTAACCGATGTAGATTTTGAAGAAGTAAAGTAACCTGCGGCCACAATAATTAACATATATATATCACAAACCGTTGTAGACGCTTAGTTTACAACGGTTTTTTATTTTAGTTTAGAGGGCCCCGGGCCTGAATACCTCTTCCCCCATTTGGAAACGGTCCAATTATTAATTACTAAATACATTTAATAACTATTTAAAGTTATATAGTTGGATATTTTTAAATTAAGCCGGTTTTTGCTCTTAAAAACCGGCTTAATTTATTTATCTTTGTTGCAAAGATACCCATTCAAATAATTGATATTATAAAAGAGACCTATCGTTCTTAACTTTATAAGCCAGCATTTTATTCAATAGCAGATGAAATGAATAAGCAGAATCTTTTAAAGTAGCCTGCATCAATAATCTTAAGTAGGAAATAGAGATGATAATGAGCAATAATACAAAAATTTCAATCCGTTTTTTCGACGACCGTGAAGTGCGTGCTATTTGGGACGAAGAGAACAACAAATGGTGGTTTAATGTTGTCGATGTTGTTGCGGTGCTCTATGGACAGGACGATTATACAAAAGCAAACAACTATTGGCGTTGGTTAAAGCGCAAACTTATCAATGAACAAAACGAACTCGTGAGTACTACTCACGGTTTTAAATTCTTGGCACCTGATGGCAAAAAACGTTTGGCTGACACCCTTGACAGTGATGGCGTTATTTCTCTTGCCAAGCATTTTCCCAATAATAAAGCGGTCAAATTTCTTGATTGGTTTACCTATAGCGACAACAGCATTGATGGACAGAGCAAGAAAAAAGCTTATTCGTTTTTCGAAAGCAATCTCATCAATGATGCTGAGATTGGAACAACGAAAGGCTTACAGCAAATTCACGCCTATCTGTTTGGTGGACTTTACGATTTTGCTGGACAAATAAGACAAAAAAACATCTCAAAAGGCGGCTTTCAATTTGCTGTGGCACACTTTTTAGGTAGTACGTTAAGTCAAATTGAAAAAATGCCTGAAAACACATTCGACGAAATATCCGATAAATATGTAGAAATGAACATTGCCCACCCATTCATGGAAGGCAATGGACGAAGCACACGAATTTGGTTGGATTTAATCTTTAAGAAACGATTAAAACGTTGTGTTGATTGGAGTAAAATTAATAAAAGCGACTACCTGAACGCAATGGTAAAAAGTTCTACAAACAGCACGGAGCTGAAGAACTTGCTCAAAAATGCCCTTACAGATGAAATCAGCAGTCGTGAAATGTTTATGAAAGGAATTGATTATTCGTATTATTACGAAGAAAATGAATAGTTATCTGATAAGATACGGTGATAAGCTTACCGATGATTTGTACTTTATCTGTATCTTATTTGTACCATTAGTTTGTAAATTGCTTATAATCAATGTATGTTAATTATGAAAATCAAACAGACATTATCTAGGATATATGTAAATGAAATAGATTCTTCTATTGAATTTTATGAAAAACTAACAGGAGAAAAGTGCTCAAATAGATTTGAATATAACTCTGTTGGATTAGAACTTGCAAAAGTTGGGAATTTTTTAATTATTGCTGGTTCGGATGACTCCATTAAGCCGTTTAAAGAAACAAGCACATCAGTAGTAGTTGATTCAATATCAGAATATAAAGAATATTTATTACAACATGGTGGAAAAATAATACGAGATATTCAAATCGTTCCGACAGGTCTTAATATGACTGTAAAACATGAAGATGGAGCAGTTATTGAATATGTAGAATTTAATATTTATTAGTAATATATGAAACCAGCATAAATTATGTCAAAATTACAGTTTCTGTCTCTTTTTGAACACCCAAAATTTCTGCAGGTTGTAATTAAATGCAAAAGAGACTATTAAATCCACAATAATACGGCTGATTTTGTAATCCAATTTGAATAAGGAGGTAATAAAATATGTACCTGAAGACTTTAATATAATGCTGTTTAGAACAACAATAGTAAACCTTCCAATCTGGCGCCATACAGGATGTTTATATGGTACTGAATTTGAATGGAATGTCCATCCTTTATTTATGCCAAAGTTAACTATCGCTCCTACAAATCCGCCTATTGCAATAGATATGATATAATGAACATTAAATACTTCAGTAAAAAATATCATTATACCATAATCGACCAGACCTCCAATCAAAGCAGAAACCTGGGCTTTTCCAAATATCAATATACTCCTTGTGAGTTTACTCATTCATTTTAGCTATTCTTTCTTCTTTATCTCGTATATTGCTTAACTTCAACAACTTATTCGTTTCAATAATATTTGAAATCAGTAATATGACACATGCGATAATAGAAGAATATAAAATAGAATTTGAAAATAAAACTTCCAGTACCAAGATTAATGAAATCAGAATACGTGCTTCTGTTGGTCCCAATAAACCTGAATCTATGGAATATTTATTTGTCACCTTATAACGTAGAAGAGCTGTGATAATTTCCCAAGCATATAAAGCCACAAAGAAGAATCCTACTATTTTCCATGCAGAATCAACATAAACAACAAATCCCAAACCCATCAATGTCACGCCAACCCAATCAATAGAGATATCCAGTACAAACCCATACCATTTTCTTTGTTTATTTCTATAGTAAGCAACTCTTCCATCAAGAGAATCCCCAAACCAACTGATCATAAAACCTACAATACCAATAAGAAGATAAATTTTCCCAAAATAAGAAGCTATAACAAAACTCGCAACAACAGTTAAATTTCCGAAAAATCCGATTGCAGTAAGCATATCTGAACTTATCCACGAAGGTATTTTTTGGACAAGATGTGCTATTGCATTTTGTTCGTATTTTCTAAGAATATTTGTACGGCCTCTATCTTGAGAGATTGTTTTTAAGATATCGTTAATTGTCTGTTTTTTATCTTCTTTCATAATGTTGATTCTAAGATTTTAAGCTTTAATTATTGGCATTAATAGCTCATACATCTACTATTTACCAAAGTTTAAAGATAATATTTTTGTACAAAAAATCATACAAAACATATGCCGCACAATAAAAAAATAGTACGAAATATCTAATTAAGAATTTTTTAAAGTGGTAAATCTCTTCTTTTAAAGAAATAAAAAGCTGATGAATAAAATACAATTCCGATTATCAAAAGAATTACATTCATAAACCAAACATCTCCATCTCCTGCAATAATCTTATCAGTATCAAACAAAGAAAAAATTGTTGCATATTTCATATTTTCCAATTTACCCCCCATATTTGCAAGCATTTTGATAAGATAGAATACTGTAGGAATGCCTGCCCCCAAAGTGAGCGACAATTTTGTCTCATTACTAATACATGATATAAAAAAGCAGAAACCGCTAACAGCTATCATCAATGCAAACATACCTAAATTTATTTCCATAAATTTGCTTATATCCAAACTGTCTGGAAACATTGCCTGCGCAGATATAAGTTCAATGACAATACTTACCAGCAAAAGTACAATCATCATAGTCAGTAAAACAAACATTTGAGTAAATACCACTTTGGTCCGTGTATTAGGAGATGCAAGCAAATAGGTCATAGATCCTTTATCAACATGAAATGCAATTAGTTTATTTGCCATTATTATAACAAATGCTAAAGGAAAAATAAGCATTACAAATCCATATAAATAGTTTGAGATAAATTCTAAAAGCGTTGATCCGGTAGTTTCCATACCAAACATTGACATCAATCCTGGCATGGCTTTAGCAAATTCTTCCAAAGTTTTACCCAGAGAGGGATCGAACATTGATATTATCATGGTTATATACATGACCATGATTGCAATAAAAATCAAAAGTAATTTATAACTTCTTTTTATTTCTTGAAAAAACAAAGTTTTATTAATCATTGTTGTTTCCTCCATAATAATGTAAAAATACATCCTCCAGACTTTGCTCTGCCACATCAATATTGGTCACAGGGTAACGATTCATAACCTCAATGAATTTTTTAATATTCTGTTTTATTGTGACAGTAACTACATTATTACTTTGAGATTTATCTTCAGAAAATTCACCCGCAAAATTTGTAGCAGCAATTTCATTTTCAAGAGTAATAATATATTTCTTTCTTCTTGAAGTTTTAAGATTATTTACACTGTCAACAGCGACCAAGCGACCTTTCTTAATTATCCCTACCCTGTCAGCCGTTTTCTCAACCTCTTCAAATATGTGAGAAGACATTAATATCGTTTTCCCTTTTGATTTTTCTTCCAATATCAATTCAATAAAAACATTCTGCATTAAAGGGTCCAATCCACTTGTGGGTTCATCCAGAATCAATACATCGGGATCATGGATAAATCCACATACAATCCCCAT
>JBAXYG010000055.1:0-7622 GCA_041670905.1 Bacteroidales bacterium | reverse complement strand
TCTCTTCAGGGACAATATGTTTTTGGAAAGATAAAGTTTTCTATCTTTGCAGATAATTTATTGAATAATAAATACATTTCTGATGCCTGGGTTTATAGAGCACGTTTTGCGGATGGCTCTGCTGATTATATTGAAGATGGTTTCTTCCCTCAGGCTAAGTTAAATGTAATTTTGAAAATATCGTACTCTTTCTGAAATGGGTGATTTTAAATTTTATTTTGAAATATTTGCAGCATTGATGGGATTTATTTATGTTTCCCTTGAAGTATTGCAAAAGAGGTTTATGTGGGTGATGTCTTTTATCGCTTCACTTGCATATATTGTAGTTTATGCCAGAGAGGGACTCTATGCAATGATGTTGTTGCAACTCTACTATATTTGTCTTGCCATATACAGCTACTTTAAGTGGGGAAAATCTAATAAAAAAGTTAGTGGTGATCAGAAAATGGGATATAAGGTTGGAAAAGAAGATAAAGATACTGTTTTGGTTATAAGAAAAATGAGCTCTAAAGTGGCTATTATTAGCATGGTTTTGTCAATATTAGTATTTTTTATTATTGGATTTATTTTTTCAAAATATACCGATAATCCAAGACCGTTTCTTGATGCAATGGCTGCAACATTGAGTATGTTGGCAACATTCTGGTTAAGTCGCAAATATATTCAGCAATGGTATGTATGGATTGTTTGTAATATAATTTCAACATATCTTTATTTCTCTCAAGCCATGTATCCTACCTCAATTCTTTATTCCCTGTATCTTATAATGGCAATTTACGGAATTTATCACTGGCGTAAAAAAGGAGTGGTATTAGATTAATTACTATATTTGCTCATTAAAAAGATTTATATGCAACTTATAGCTGATAGTGGTTCTACTAAGGTGGATTGGAGAGCGATATGTAATGATGGCTCGGTAATACAACTTTCTACAGAGGGGATTAACCCTGTTTTTCTTTCTGAAGAATATATAACAAATATTTTTAAAGAGCATCTTTTACCAGTATTCGGTGAAGATGTGGATGAGATATTTTTTTATGGTGCAGGCGTTGTCTCTCCTGAAATTTCCGCAAAATTGGATAAATGTTTCAAAGAGGTTTTTAAAAAATCTACCTGTGTTGCAGCATCTGATATACTTGCTGCTGCAAGGGCTCTTTGTGGACATAAACCCGGAATAGCATGTATTTTAGGTACCGGATCAAATAGCTGCTTTTATGATGGTAAAGATATTGTAATGAATGTTAAAGCAGGTGGTTTTATTTTGGGAGATGAGGCAAGTGGAGCTTATCTTGGTAAAAGATTGATTTCCGATTTCATAAAGGGCCTTCTTCCATCTGCCATTGAGACAGAATTTAAGAAAAGGTATGGATTGGATTATCCTGCAATTGTACAGCAGGTTTATAAGGAACAACTTCCAAGTCGTTTTCTTGCTTCTTTTTCTCCCTTTATAAATGATTTTAAGAACCACCCTCATATTGCAAATATTTTAAAGTCAAGTTTTGATGAATTCTTTAGAAGAAATATAATTCATTATGACTATAAGAAGTACGAAATAAATTTTGTGGGCTCAATTGCTTATTACTATAAAGATATTTTAGAAAAAACTATATCACTTAATGGAATGAGGATGGGTATAGTATTAAAAAGTCCTATAGAAGGATTAGTTGAATATCACAAAGAAGAAATGTATTTATAAATGAAAGTTACAGAACAAGCGTCATATTACGCAAATTTGGAAAAAATGTCAACGCATGATTTATTGACAAATATGAATCGTGAAGACATGAAAGTTCCTCAAATAATCAAAGAGTGTATTCCACAAATTGAAAAATTGGTTGATGAAATAGTTGTCAGGATGAAAAAGGGGGGACGTGTTTTCTACCTTGGGGCAGGAACAAGTGGTAGATTAGGTATTCTTGATGCTTCAGAAATACCTCCTACATACGGTGCTCCTTTTGATTTGTTCATCGGTCTTATTGCCGGTGGAGATAAAGCTATCAGAAAGGCTGTTGAAGATGCTGAGGATAGTTTTGAAAGAGGATGGAATGATATGCAACAATATAATTTGGGTATAAATGATGTTATTGTTGGAATAGCTGCTTCAGGTACAACTCCTTATGTGATAGGAGCAGTACGCGAGGCAAAAAAACGTGGTATGTTAACCGCATGTATTACTTGTAATCCTAGTGCTCCTGTATCTGATGAGGTTGATATTCCAATTGTAGCAGTTGTGGGGCCGGAATTTGTTACCGGAAGTACCAGAATGAAGTCAGGTACTGCTCAGAAACTTATTTTGAATATGATTTCCACTTCTGTCATGATAAAAATGGGCCATGTTAAGGGAAACAAGATGGTAGATATGCAGTTAACCAATGCAAAATTGGTTGACAGAGGAACAAAAATGATAATGGATGAAGCCAATATTACTGATTATGAATATGCCAAGTCACTTCTTATTCGGTATGGTTCAGTAAGAAAAGCAGTTGATTCATATATTGCTGGACAAATAGATGTATAGACGCAATTATTTATCATTACTCTTGGAAGAAGCGGTAGAACAGTTAATGTCTCTTCCGGGGGTAGGCCGTAAAACTGCGTTAAGGCTTGCTTTACATATTCTTAGACAACCTGTCGAGAATGTTGAAAAATTTTCGGGAGTATTTACAAAATTGAGAAAAGAGATCAGGTATTGTTCTGTCTGCAATATGATTTCCGATAATGATATATGCCCTATTTGCAGTGATCGCACTCGTGATCATTCTGTAGTATGTGTTGTTGAAAGCTATAGGGATGTACTGAGTATTGAAAATACAGAACAGTATAAAGGAGTATATCATATACTCGGAGGAATAATATCTCCAATGGATGGTATAGGTCCGGGTGATTTACATATTAATGAATTGAAAGACAGAATATCAAAAGGTGATGTTAGGGAGATTATTTTAGCTCTTAGTACAAGTATGGAGGGAGAAACAACCTCTTTTTATCTTTTCAAGCAAGTATCTGTTTTTCCGATTACTATATCTACTATTGCAAGAGGAGTTGGCTTTGGCGATGATCTTGAGTATACTGATGAACTTACTCTGGGACGGTCAATCCAAAACAGACAATTATACAAACCACAATAAATTATTTAAATAGTGTATTATGAGACATGAATTTCCACTAGGTTTATTTTTAATTGCCTTTGCAGCATTTACCGCATTGCTGTTTTTTATTTCGTGGTTAACTGCAAGAAAAGCGGGTAACAGTTCGTTTTTCTCGGGAGACAAAAAGGCCCCATGGTTAATTGTGGCTTATGGTATGGTAGGATCATCTATTTCAGGTGTGACTTTTATCTCTGTTCCAGGTAATGTATTGGCACAAAATTTTTATTATATGCCTCTTGTTCTTGGATTCGTTGGAGGCTATATGGTAATAGCAAAAGTTTTGTTGCCTCTTTATTATAAGATGAATCTCACTTCAATTTATACTTATTTAGGTGAAAGATTCGGAAAGGTATCATATAAAACAGGGACAACGGTTTTTATGATATCAAGAATTCTTGGTGCTGCAGTAAGAATTTTTGTGGTAGTCTTGGTCCTTTTTGCTTTTATCCCTAAAGGTCTGTTCAATGGCGTTCCGGAATTAGTGGTGTTTGCTGTAGTCACATTAATATTTCTATCCCTAATTTATTTATACACATATAGAGGGGGAGTTAAAACAATAATATGGACAGACGTACTTCAGACAACCTTTATGTTATTGGCAGTGTTTTTGACAATTTTCTATGTTTGTAAAGATATGGGATGGTCTTTTAGTGATATGGTAGGTTCAGTTAAAAGAGCCGAAAATGTCAATATAGGTGGAACTAGATATATAGATATGTTTGATTGGAATTGGAGTAGTGGAACAAATGCTGTTAAACAATTTATAGCAGGTATTTTTGTCACTATTGCAATGACTGGCCTTGATCAGGGAATGATGCAGAAAAACCTTGCTTGTAAAGATATTCGTTCTGCGCAAAAAAATATGTACACAACAAGCATTATTATAGTAGTTGTAAATTTCTTTTTCCTTCTTCTTGGTGCGATTCTTTCAATATATGTTGCTAATAAAGGCGGATTTGAATCTTTGGGAATTCTAAAAACGGATGAAATCTTTCCTACTATTGCAAGTCAGTATCTAGGAGTAGGGGTAGGTATATTATTTCTTATTGGTCTCATTTCTTCAGCATATCCGAGTGCCGGTGGTGCTTTGACATCTCTTACAACATCTTACTGCGTTGACTTTGCCCGATTCAATACACGGCAGGATCTTTCCGAAAAGAAAAAAAATATAATGAGAAAATGGATTCATGCCGGATTCACTTTTCTGTTCTTCATTATTATTCTTGTATTGTTTGTTGCCAGTAATGAAGCTGTGGTTAATTTGGTTTACAGATTGGCAGCATATACATATGGTCCATTGTTAGGCTTGTTCTTCTTTGGTATTTTGACGAAATACAAAGTCAAAGATAGGGTAACTCCTTATATTGCAGTAGGTGCTCCATTGTTGTGCTTGATTATTAATTTGTTAGGTAAAAAGTTTTTTGGTTTTGACTTAGGCTTTACTCTTTTGATTATTAATGGTGCTCTTACTTTTGCCGGTTTGTGGCTTTTTAGAATAAGAAAAGAGTTAAAATATTGATAGAACATCTCATAGTTTAGTATTTTGTTATACCTTTGCGGTCGCATTAAAGCGGAGGAAGAGTTATGGTTCGTATTTCTGCTATAAAATATCTTAATACAATACCTTTTATTTATGGTTTGGAATCTTGTGAGATTTCAAAAAGTATTGTTATGGATTTTTGTACTCCTGCTGAATCGGCGAATAAACTTATAAATGACAAAACAGATATAGGTATTGTTCCGGTTGCTATTATTCCTTCTTTGAAAGATGCTCACGTAATATCGAACTTTTGCATTGGTGCTACATCTGAAGTTGCCAGTGTTCTGTTATGCTCAGGAGTTCCAATAAATGAAATTAACGAAATTTTTCTTGATAATGATTCCATGACTTCTATTCTTTTGATAAAAATTTTATGTCATGATTATTGGAAAATATCACCGTACTATACTCCCTTAAACATTACCAATTCAATTCTTGACTCTTCGAAATCTTATCTGTTGATAGGGGATAAAGCAATGCTTAATAGAGGTGAATTTAAGTATGTTTATGATTTGGCTGCTGAGTGGATTTCATTTAAGAAAAAACCTTTTGTTTTTGCCTGTTGGACAGCAAACAAACCGCTTGATAAAAATTTTATATTTCAGTTTAATGAAGCTTTAGAATATGGTATAAACCATATTCCACAAGCTATAGAAAAATACAATATTCAGTTTTCTAAAGAATTTGCATTGAATTATCTCTCAACCAATATCTCTTATTTGCTTGACAGGGATAAACGTGCTGGCCTCACTGAGTTTTGGAGGATTGCTTTAGAAATACTGAACCCTCGAGTCTGTTGGATGTAATCCTATTAAAAAGAGTTACTGACCAATAAAAAAAGAGGAAAATGATTGAAATTTTTTACAACTCAAATCGACAAATTGTCACATCAGAAGTAACATCTATTCTGAAAGATCTTAAATATGAAGATGTATTGTGGATAGATCTCTTTGATCCTTCTGGAGAAGAAAAAAAATCTGTTGAAGATTTTTTGAATACTACTCTTCAAAGCAGAGCACAAGCTGAAGAAATAGAGAGTTCATCACGTTATTCGGAAACTGAAAATTCAATATTTATAAATACAAACTTTCTTATTCCCGGACCGGAGAATTATAGCATGGAGTCTGTTTCATTTATATTGTGCGAAAGTATAATAGTCTCATTGCGTCAGGTTTCGTTGCGAAGTTTTACGGATATTAAAAGGAGAATATTAGCTAATCAAAAAACTTACCCTACCGGATTTCATATCCTAATAGGCATTTTGGAGAATAGGATTGACCTTGATGCTGATATGATAGAGTTGATGTCCAAAGAAATTGAACAATATAGCAAGAGAGTAAGTCTAGGTGAGAATGTTGGGGAAGAATTTCTTTTAGATATTAATCAACTTCAGGAGAATACCATGTTGGTTCGTGAAAATATTGTTGATAAGCAAAGAATGATATCCAGTGTCCTAAAAAGCGACAAATCCCCTGAAGGAATAATATCAAAATTAAATATTCTCCTTAAGGATATATCATCTTTGATCAACCATACTAATTTTAGCTTTGAACGTCTTGAATATCTTCAGAATACCGTTCTCGGTTTAATTAATCTTGAGCAGAACAAAATAATGAAAATATTCACTTTTGTGTCTCTTCTTCTTATGCCTCCGACGTTGATAGCAAGCATTTATGGTATGAATATAAAACTTCCAATGGTGGGCGATTTTTGGGATTTTGTAATAGTAGGCGGTGTGATGCTTCTGTCGGTAATCTTTGCACTGATAATTTTTAAAAAGAGGAGAATGTTGTAAGATTCTACATGATAAATACTATTCAGTTATTTACTTTTTATTATGTATTTATTATATAAAATAAGGCTGATTATACTGAATAATCCTATTCCTGAAAATATAAGCCATAATGTAGAAGGTTGATACAAGTTGTCAATGTATTTGACATATAATTTTGACCCGAGAAATCCACCAATGCTGCTTCCAATTACACCATATAAAAAAGAGTATCCCATATAGAGAGCTTTTTTATCACTTGGAGCAATAATACCTATGTATGATATGAATTTTGGATGGGTAATCATTTCTCCGAAAGTAAATATGATTATCCCTGAAATAAATATCCATGGTGTTGGGGAGATTGAAAGAACAGCCATTCCTAAAGTTCCCAATCCGATTCCAGCAATCATTGTAGGTAGAGCTTTGGCTTTCTGAACAATTTTAGATACTAAAAGTTGCAGGCAGATGATAACTCCGGCATTTATTACCGTAACATGTTCAACATCAAAATGCCAATTCGAATTTGCTGCAAACAGAGATAAAAAAGAATTTACTGCTCTGTTTACCGGTTCCATATTTATGTGGTCGTTTACATACCATAAGACCGTTCCGTACATTTGAAAATATAAAACCCAGAATCCGGAATATAATATAATCATCAATAAAAATTTCCAGTCTTTAAGTACAAACAAAATTTCTGAAAAAACCATTGAAAGTGGCTTAGAACTTTTCTCCCTGACAGGTTCTTTATAAAAAAAGACATTTATTAATAATAGAAGGCAGCTGATGGCAGCCGACATAAAAAAAATATAACTGTAGGAGTAAGATTTAAGTATTGGAATCAATATGAGAGGAAACAGGAATGCCCCCAGGTTTATTGCCCAGTAGAAAATTCCAAATCCTAATCCTGAATTTGACTCGTTAGTGCTTTTTGCTATTGTCCCCGATATAACAGGTTTAAAAAAACCTGCACCTAAGGCCATTAAGAGTAAAGATGCAAAAACTAATGAATAACTGCTTGAAATACCGGTGAAACTATATCCGAGAATCATACATCCGAAAGCAAAAAACAGTATGTTTCTGTATCCGTATCTGTCAGCTATGGCACCACCAATTATAGGAAGAAAATATAGCAAAGGAGGTATGGTCCCTAATATTG
>JBAXYG010000054.1:0-7717 GCA_041670905.1 Bacteroidales bacterium | reverse complement strand
CTATAGGTCCGGATTTTCCATTGCTTGCAGCGGGTGGAATTGCTACAAGAGAGCAAATGAAGGCGGCAATGGTTTTAGGAGCGGATGGAGTGCAGATAGGAACCAGATTTGCTCTTTGTGAGGAAAGTTCTGCTTCAGAAGCATTCAAAAATTATTGCAGGGGATTAGCTGAAGGTAAAACAAAATTGTTACTAAAAAAGGTGGTCCCTACACGACTTGCTGACAATGATTTTTCTTTTCAAATAGCTGAAGAAGAAGGATGTGGAGCAGTGGCTGAAGAGCTTAAAGTAATACTGGGTACCGGGCGTGCAAAAAAAGGAATTTTTGAAGGAGATTTATCTGCCGGAGAGATTGAAATAGGGCAAGTTTGCTCACTAGTTAATGGAAGGGAGACAGTTTCCCAGATATTTAATGATCTTATTAAAGATGAATAATAGAGACAGAAAACCTTTTAAGAATTATATAAACCAAGGCCAATTTCCGGTGAGAGCTAAAAAATCTCTCGGGCAACATTTTCTAAAAGATCAGAGTGTGGCCCAAAAGATTGTTGCGGCTCTTTGTGAAGATGGATCTGAGGCTAATGTGATTGAGATAGGACCTGGTACTGGAGTGTTTACTCAATATTTGATTCAACGGCCGCAACTTAATCTGAAAGTTGTTGAAATTGATAAGGAAGCTGTTGGATACCTTCTTGAAGCCTATCCTCAGATAAGTAAGAATTTGTATGAAGCTGATTTTCTAAAACTTGATTTGGAAAATATCTTTCCAAAAGATTTTGTTGTTATAGGGAATCTCCCTTATAATATATCCTCACAAATTTTTTTTAAGATACTTGACTACAGAAATCAGATTCCTGAAGTAGTATGTATGATTCAAAAAGAAGTTGCAGAGCGTTTGGCGGCACCTTCGGGGACAAAGACTTATGGTATACTTTCTGTCCTTTTGCAGGCGTGGTATAATATAGAATATCTGTTTACAGTAGGAGAAGGAGCTTTTGTTCCTCCTCCAAAAGTAAAATCGGCGGTAATACGTTTACGAAGAAATGGACGAATGGAACTGGGTTGTGACGAAGTATTATTTAAAAAAATAGTTAAAACTTCTTTTAATCAACGCCGTAAAACTATTCACAATTCTCTTAAACCAATTTGGAACGACTTGCCTTGTATTGGACGTGGTACTCAAAATATTGATATTCCTTTTCTTGACAAACGTCCAGAGCAACTTTCTGTTGAAGAATTTGTGGCATTAACCACGTCTCTTTCGTAAGAGATGAAGTTTTGACTATTAATATTTTTCTGAGTTTTAAATTTTTAATATGAAAAAGGGTAAAATATTCGGTTTTGAAAGAAATATTTTCTTTACCGGATTGACAAGTTTCTTTACGGACACTTCTACCAAGATGATATATAGTGTAATGCCAATGTTTTTGTTATCTTTAGGAGCATCAAAGACAACAATATCATTAATTGAAGGAATAGCAGAGAGTACAGCTTCTTTAATAAAAGCATTTTCAGGATATTGGAGCGACAAGATAGGTAAAAACAAACCGTTCATGATTATTGGATATGGTATTACTGCACTTATTACTCCACTATATGCATTTGTATCGGCACCTATTCATGTTTTGTTCCTTAGATTTTTTGAGAGGACAGGGAAAGGAGTAAGGACGGCCCCCAGGGATAGTCTGATCTGTGGTTCTATAAAAAAAGGAGAGGCCGGTAAAAGCTTCGGATTTCATAAGGCAATGGATAATAGTGGAGCAATAATTGGCCCCCTGATTGCTGCCGCATTATTTTATTTTTTTCCACTGAACTATTCCAACATCTTTTTATTGGCAACAATACCTGCTATACTTGGAGTTTTATCAATTGTTATTTTTATAAAAGAAGCAAAAACAGAGAAAAAGGAGATTAGTAAATTTTATTTTAAGCAAATACCCAAAAAATTCTATTTCTTTTTGATAATAATTTTTGTTTTCACTCTTGGCAATTCTGCGGATGCTTTATTGTTAGTAAAGACAACTGAAACGGGTATAAAAGAAGCTTATGTTCCTTTTGTTTATATGTTATTTAATACTGTCTCTGTATTTCTTGCTGTTCCGATCGGAAAAATATCAGATAAGATAGGGCGGGAGAAATTGATTATTCTTGGGTTTTTTATATATGCAATAGTTTACTATTTCTTTGGTAGGTTTAATAGTATAAGTGTTTTTATATTTCTCTTTATTCTGTATGGATTTTATAGTGCTCTGACAGATAGCAGTCAAAAGGCGATGATTTCCGATATTGTAAGCAAAGAGGTCAAAGGAACGGCTTATGGAATATATCATGCTGTACTTGGAATAACTCTGCTCCCTGCTAGTTTGATAGCAGGTGTTTTATATGATAAAGTGAATGCAAATGCTCCATTTTATTTTGGTTCTGTCATGGCTATACTTGCTACTATTTTAATGATAATTTACACCCTTACTTATAAGAAAAGGAAACTTAAGTTAAGAGATGTTTGAAAAAAATATGACAGATATAGTTGCAGGGGCCAGGAAGCGGATAATGAAAAAGATGGTCTCAAGGACCCATTTAGAAATTTTAATCTTGCCTTGATTGGTCAGTTCGTCAAATACATTTGATTTACCCAATTTCCATCCTACAAATAATACTACCAACAATCCTCCAAGAGGGAGTAAAATGTTAGATGCAAGGTAGTCAAAGAAATCAAAGAAATTTTTGCTAAAAATTGTTATATAACCCAGTCTCCCTTGCGATAGAGAGCAGAGAGAGCCTAAAATAAGAATAACGGAAAATGAGATTACTACGGCAACTAATCTTTTCATTTTGAATTCTTCTTTTAAATAGGAGACGATAACTTCTAAAAGTGAAATGGAGGAGGTGATTGCTGCAATAAACAATGTGAAGAAGAAAAGAATTGCTATTAAACCTCCTAACGGAAGCCGGGAAAAAATATGAGGGAGTGTTATAAAAATAAGCCCCGGCCCCTCTTCCGGACTGATTCCGAATGAAAAAACAGCAGGCATTATGGCACAACCGGCAATTATTGCAAAGACTGTATCTGCAATGGCCGTATAAGCCGAACATTTTATTATATTTTCATCTTTTTTAACATAAGAGGCATAGGTCATTATTGTGCCGCAGCCAAGAGATAATGAAAAAAAGGCCTGCCCTAGAGCAGCCAGAAAGGTATCTGATGTTACTTTAGAAAAATCCGGTTTGAATAGATACAAAATACCTTCTTCGCCCCCTTTTAATGTCATTGATCGTACAGCAATTATTATCATTATAAAAAATAAAACGGGCATCATCATTTTTGTATAGCGTTCAATGCCGTTTTTTATGCCGGCAATTACAATAAGTCCGGTAATTCCCAGAAAAATAAGATTAAAAATCAAGGGTTTAATCGGAGATGAGACAAAGTTTTCAAATAAACTACCGAATATGGCATTGTTTTCCGCCTTAAAATCGAAAGACAAAGCTTTAACCAGATACTCTATTGACCAGCCTCCTACTACACAATAGAAAGAAAGAATACAGACCGAAGCCAATACTGCAAGCAACCCCATTATTCCCCATTTTGAACCAGGTGCCAGAATCCTGAAAGCCCCAAAAACATTAGTTTGACTGCGACGACCGATAATAAATTCAGAAAACATTATCGGGAGACAAAGGACAATGACAAAAGCAAGATATATAATTATAAAAGCAGCGCCTCCATTTTCTCCCACCAAATATGGGAAACGCCAAAGATTTCCCAGTCCTATTGCTGAACCTGACATAGCTACAAGAACTCCAAATCTATTACTGAAACTGTCTCTTTCTAATGAAGTTGGATGAGTGTTTTTCATATATTTTAAATTCAAAATCATATCCACTCTTTTCGTCGGTAAAACGATTGCTGCAACTTATCTCTTTCCAAATACCTTCATCTATAACAGGGAAAAACGTTTCTGCATCATCAACGGTAGTATATACTTTTGTCAGGTATATTCTATTTGCAATGTTGATAGCCTGTTTATATATTTCTCCACCCCCGATAATGAAAATTTCTTTTGCTTCTGTAGCTGTATTTATGGCTTCATTAAGAGATCTTGCTACTTCTATTCCGATAAAACTATTGTTTTTTATATTACAATTGTCAGAGCTATTATCTTTACAATGTTCTTCAATTTTCAAATTTCTGCTTACAATAATATTTCTGCGATCCGGAAGAGCTTTACACCCTAAGGAATCCCATGTTTTTCTTCCCATTATAACAATTCCGCCAGAGGTTATTTTTTTGAAATATTTCATGTCTTGGGAAATATGCCAAGGCATTTGTCCTTTTCTGCCAATTGCGAGATTTTCTGATACGGCAACAATAAGTGATATGACAGGTACTCCATTAATATCATTAGATAATGGGGAGGTTTGTTCGGATGATGATTTTATATTGCTCATACAGCTATAGGTGCTTTGATTCCGGGATAGGGATTATAATCAATCAAATTAAAATCTTCAAATTCAAAAGAAAAAATATCTTTTTTATCGGGATTGATAATCATTTTAGGTAAAATGCGGGGTTCTCTTGTAAGTTGTGTCTGTACCTGTTCGAAGTGGTTGGTATAAATATGGGCATCACCCAGAGTATGGACAAAATCACCTACAGAATATCCGCAAACTTGTGCAATCATTTGTGTCAAGAGGGCATAGGAGGCTATATTAAAAGGAACACCAATAAAAACATCAGCGCTTCTCTGATAAAGTTGGCAGGAAAGTTTTTTGTTTGCAACATAAAATTGAAAAAGTGAGTGGCAAGGAGGAAGCGCCATTTTTTCCACTTCAGCCACATTCCATGCGGAAACAATGTGTCTGCGGGAATCAGGGTTCTTTTTAAGTTGTTCAATAACATTGGAAAGCTGGTCTATTTTTCCACCTTCTGGAGTTGGCCATGATCTCCACTGATGTCCATAAACTGGTCCTAAATCTCCATTAGAGTCAGCCCACTCGTTCCAAATGGTAACACCATGATCAGTTAGATATTTGATATTTGTATCTCCGGCAATAAACCAAAGGAGCTCATAGATTATTGATTTTAGATGGAGTTTTTTAGTGGTAAGAAGAGGAAAGCCATCAGCAAGATTAAATCTCATCTGATAGCCAAAAATACTTTTTGTTCCAGTCCCTGTCCGGTCTTCTTTAAAGACTCCGTTTTCTTCAATATATCTTATTAGATCCAAGTATTGTTTCATGTTTTTAATGTTAAATGGTCAGAGACCTAAACCTCACAGAATATTTTTATCTGATTTTGATGACAAATATACAAAAAAGTATAAGCTTCGAAGAACGCAAATATCTCTAAACAAGAAAATGGTAATAAGATGTTAATGTATAATTAAAACTACAGGCAGATGATCACTAATTCCACCATTATACCTTGGTCCAATGAATGTTCGGAAAGGTTTTTTACCAAGATATGTTTTGTCTTCTTCAAGGAGAAATCCAGGGGAAAAAATAGAGAATTCAGTGTTTGTTATAAGAGATTTTGATATGATGAACTGATCTATCATCTCCCACTCTCCTTGATATTTTATTGTGCCTTTTCCTTCATGAAACAAAGGTATAGAGAGGTTTGTTAAGAGAGTGTCGCATAAATACATGAGAGGTTTTCCGTCCGGGATATCGTTAAAATCTCCCATTATGATAATATTTGGAGTATTATATGTTCTATATTCTTGAAATGGATAAATAGAGGAAGAATAAATATTTTTATATAGATTAAAAATTGAATCAACCTTAGTCTTCAGTGTTTTTGCTGCTGCCATTCTTTTGGGTAATGATTCTTTTTCTCCTCCCAGTTTTGACGGCCAATGATTTACAAATATATGGATAGTGTCTTCATGTGGTGGATTATTTTGCAAAACTCCTTTTACATAGAGAATATCTCTTGTTGAAGATGAGTCGGGAAGAGTTACTTGTAAAAATTCAGTCGAAAGTGGGTTAAAATCTTTATTTGAATATAAAAGAGCAATATCTATTCCCCTTTTATCGGGAGAGTTTTTATGAATTATACTATATCCAAGACGGTAGAGTGCTGTTTCATTTATTATTTGATTGAGAACCATCTTGTTTTCTATTTCTGCAAGACCTATTATGATTGGAAAACATTCATATTTATCTGCTGCAGATAAAATTACTTTTGCAATAGCGTTTCTCTTTTTTTCAAATTTTTTCCAGTTCCAATAGTTTTTTCCTCCGAAAGAGAAATCTTCATCTGCTGTTTTGGGATCATTGAAAGGATCAAAATAATTTTCTACATTCCAAAATAAAAAAACTTTTTGTTTTTTTGGGATTGGTTGCCCGAAAGTCTGAAAAACAACGAAAGAAAAAAAAGTAATTATTAAAACGAGACCTTTTCTGCACATATCTTTATATTTTTACAAAGATAAAATTTTATTATCAAAATTCAGAGTGCTTCAGGTTTACCTGCACGGCACAAAAAATTATAGTAATTAGCTGAAATTGCCTATTTTTGCTCCACAAAAAGATAATAAAATAAGAGATGGCATTAAGATGCGGAATAGTTGGTCTTCCCAATGTTGGTAAATCAACGCTTTTCAATTGTATAAGCTCTTCTAAGGCACAATCGGCTAATTTCCCCTTTTGTACGATAGAACCGAATGTAGGTTCAACTATTGTTCCGGATGAAAGATTGAAGGTCCTTGAAAAGATGGTTAATCCCAAAAGAGTTGTCCCGGCAACTGTTGAAATTGTTGATATTGCGGGTCTTGTTAAAGGGGCAAGTAAAGGGGAAGGATTGGGTAATCAGTTTTTGGCAAATATTAGAGAGACGGATGCAATTTTGCATGTAATACGATGTTTCGATGACCCTAATGTAGTACATGTGGATGGAAGCGTCAATCCTGTAAGAGATAAAGAGATAATAGATATTGAACTTCAGATTAAAGATCTTGAAACAGTAAATAATCGTCTTTCAAAAATGCAGAAACAGGCGCAGACAGGAGGAGATAAGGTGGCAAAACGCGCATGTGAAATTTTGTTAAAATATAAACCACTTTTAGAACAGGGGAAAAATGCAAGAGAACTGATACTTGATAGTACAGAAGATCAGAAAATTGCTAAAGAATTTTGTCTTCTTACCAATAAGCCGGTGATGTATGTTTGCAATGTTGATGAAAATTCGGCAAAAGATGGAAATGAATATGTTGACAAAATAAGAGAAGTGATTAAAGATGAAAAAGCTGAGCTGTTGGTAATTGCGGCAAAAATCGAATCTGAGATAGCCGAACTGGAAGACTACGAGGAAAGAAAAATGTTTTTGGAGGAGATTGGTCTTGAAAATTCAGGTGTAGTAAGATTGATTCAGGCTGCATATTCTTTATTGAATCTGCAGACATATTTTACTGCAGGCGAGCCGGAAGTCCGTGCCTGGACTATAAATAGAGGGGATAAAGCACCACAGGCCGCAGGGGTAATACATTCTGATTTTGAAAAAGGATTTATTCGTGCGGAAGTAATAAAGTATGAAGATTATATTAACTACGGATCTGAAGCAGCATGTCGTGCTGTAGGAAAACTGAATAGTGAAGGTAAGGAATATGTTGTTCAGGACGGTGATGTAATGCACTTTTTATTTAATGTTTAATATTGTGAAAATAAATAAAATTAATATCAAAGATATGAAACGCTATTTTTCGATTCTGATTTTT
>JBAXYG010000053.1:0-7730 GCA_041670905.1 Bacteroidales bacterium | reverse complement strand
CTTTTCTTATAAACAAATTTACTCTTCGAACCCATATCCGAATCCGAGCCGCGTAATAATGTTTTTCCCATATTTACCTATTTTTTTTCTTAATCTGGTTATATTTACATCAATTGTCCTATCCAAAACAACTACTTCATCACTCCACACTTTATCAAGAATTTCTCCTCTGGAAAAGATCACGTTTCTGTTTTGTAAAAACAAAAAAAGAATTTCAAACTCCTTTTTTGTAAGGTTGATACTGTTGCCATCCAGATAACACTTTTTTTTATTTAAATCTACTTTAATATCCTCATACTCAATACAATCATTCTTAGCTACCTCAGGTTTTACAATAGTTCGACGTAAAACGCTTTTGACTCTTGCCAAAACCTCTCTTACAGAAAAAGGTTTAGAAATATAATCGTCCGCACCCAAATTTAATCCTATTACAGTATCATCTTCCGACCCTTTAGCTGTACAGAAAATAATAGGAATTGAAGATGTTTTTGGTTTTGATTTTAAGATCTGAGCCATTTTAAATCCGCTCATATCACCCATCATAACATCTAGAATTATCAAAGAATATTTTGCTATATCCAATTTCAAAGCACTCTCAGCACTATATGCTACATCTGCATCATAGCCCTCAACCTCAAGGTTAAATTTGAGAATTTCACATAATGACTCTTCGTCATCAACAACCAGGATTCTGTGTTTAGCCATTAATAATATTATTATTTGTCAAAAATAGTGAACATTCTAATTACTTAGTGCTCAATCTCTTTTTTTTAACATAAATGTAATATAAAAAATCGGAAACCTTTCAGCTCCCGATTTCATTTTAAAATCAATATATTACTTTCAAGTCAACACAAAAAAAGTTATTGATTATTTTGTGGATTTAACTATGGTCATCATATCCTTCTCGGATATTCTTCCGGAAATATGCATAACTGTATATTCTCCGCTTGCATCCTTAGAACTCAAATATATATCCTTAATAATATTATTTTCTTTATTTACATATATTTCAACATTATCTCCTTCATCATTAACTTCCATCAGTAACTCCAGTTTGAGCCCTTTAAGCATGAGTTTAAAGTCATTACTCATCTCTTTAATATAAGCAGGATTTGTTGTAGAAAGGACATATAACCCGGTCAGATCTTTTGCAATCTTGCCAATATCTATATTTTCAGAACCTGACTTAAGCGATAATTCAGGAGAAGTACCAAACATTGAGAACATTGCCTGAGAAATATATACTTTTGTTACGCCTTTATAATCAGCGTATTTTTCATAAAATTTGTTTTGAGCGCCGGCTGCTAACGCGCTCAAAATCAATAGTGTTATAATTAATATTTTTTTCATGATTTTTACTTTAATTGGATGTGTTTATTTACAACCGTCGTCGATTTGGCAATAGTCTCTGATGATTCATTAACCTTATCAATCCCTTTGTTGAATGATGCAGAAATATATAATAATGCTTTTGTAGTCTCTCTATAGGCCTCATTCACATCAGTATAAGTATCAGCAATAAATATATTGTTATTCTTATCGGAAGGAATATTAATCGAGAAAATTACAATTAACGCCACTACCGCAGCAGCTGCCAAAGCACGCCAAAGAACAGGTCTAAAAATAATCTTTTTGTGTTTTGTTGTTGAAGATGAAACAACTTCTTGCTGCGCAAGCTGATCAATAGTTGATATAAGCCTCTCTTTAAGTCCTTCAGGAACTTTAACCTCTTCATAGTAGTTGTCCAATATTTTTTTTATTTCATCTTTTTTCATAATAATACACCTTATTAAATTGTTCTTTAACACTCCTTCGCGCTCTTGTCAAAAGCACTCTTACATATACTGCACTCATCCCCGTAATTTGTTCGATTTCTTCAAATGTACAATCCTTAAAATATCTGAGATCAAAAATAATTTGTTGCTTTTCAGGAAGTTGCTGTGTGATTTTTCTTACGAGTATTATCCCGCCGGAAGTATCCATCCTATCAGCCGCATCAGTAATCTCATATTTCAAAGTCTCTTGAAAATCGCACTTGATAGCTTTATGTTCTGCTGACCTTAATTTATCAAAACAGATGTTTTTCACGATTGCCACTCCGTAGGCCTCTGCATTTCTGATATATCCAAGAGTATCTCTCGCGTTCCATAACTTTACAAATGCATCCTGAACAACATCTTCCGCATCTTCCCTACTCTCCAAAAGTCTATAAGCCACCCTGTAAAAATTTTGGTGATGAGGCAGAAATATCTTTTTAAAGCTATCTGCATTCATCTTTTTTATTATTATCTCATGCTATATTTAACTAATTTCTGAACATCGTCCATTTTAATATTGCCCCCGATATTTATAAGACACGTATCTTCTCCAATACTATAAACAATAAACTGTTTTATCTCATTATTCTCTTTTTTTACAAATATCTTAACATGATTCTGATCTTCAGTGACATCCATAATGAGTTCAACTCCTGAGTTCTGAATGCCGTTTACCATTTTTCTGAAATCATTTTTTGTGTTTTCACAGCAATCCGACACATCAACGACACAGATATTTTCAACATTTTTTAAAAATTCTGCATCTTTTTCATCCATGCATATTTTACCAAGATTCATTACAAAACTACCAATATTGACGCAGTTAGCGCCCTGTTCGTTTGCAAATTTACAATAAATTTCCTCAAAAGTATTTTGCCCGAACATACTTAATGAACATAAGGCAAATACAATAACTAATAATCTTTTTTTCATCTTTTTAATTGTTTAATAGAATGACAGTCATTTGTTGTTACATATTGAAGACGAAAAGCTTTGGATTTTGTTACATTTGCAAAAATATTTTACAATGAAAAATAAAATAAATATTGTTTTTCTTGACTCAGCTACAATTGGAGAAGATGTCAAAATAACTCCTATCAGTTCTTTAGGCGAGTATGTGTCATATCATTATTCTCCACAATCAATGATTGCTGAAAGAATTAAAAATTGCAATGTTGTTATTTCAAACAAAGCCTACGTGGGGCAAAAAGAGATTGATGCCGCACCAAAGTTAAAACTCATCTGCGTAGCCGCTACCGGAACAAATAATGTTGATATCCCTTATGCACAGTCAAAAGGAATTCAGGTAAAGAATGTTGTAAATTATTCTACTGAAAGTGTAGCACAAATCACTTTCATGCATATGCTGAATCTGGTTTGTAATGCATTTTACTTTGACAACGTTGTAAAATCAGGAGAATACACAAGAGGTAATTCCTATACTGATGTTTCACACAGCTATTATGAACTTAAGGGCAAAAAACTTGGTATAATAGGACTGGGAAATATAGGAAACAGAGTTGCAGAAATAGCAACAGTATTCGGTATGGATGTCGCATATTTTACAACTTCAGGTGTAAGCCACTCAGAAAAATATCCGGCTCACAAACTAAACAAGCTGTTGAATGAAAGTGATATAGTATCAATCCATGCACCTCTGAATGAGAAGACAAAAGATCTTATTAATTTTGAAAAAATGAATCAAATGAAACGTACAGGATACATCATAAATATGAGTCGTGGTGGTATCATAAATGAAGCAGATCTTGTAAAGGCTTTAAACGGCAATATAATAGCAGGTGCAGCAGTAGATGTCTATACACAAGAGCCAATCCCATCAGACCATCCATTCTTCAACGTAATAGACAAATCAAAGTTGCTGTTTTCCCCACACATAGCATGGGCAAGTAAGGAAGCAAGAAAAATATTGGTTGAAAGGATTGCTGAGAACATTAAATCACTTTAATTTCCCTTAAAAGATTTATTATTCCCCAATTGAAAACATTGCATTATCTTTGCCGATGTAAACTGGCATGGAATAGTCATGTAACACTACTCTTGTATTGATTATATTGCCAGAAATAGATGATATTATAAAGTATATTATAATTAATATTAAATTTTTTAAATTATGATTTATTCAAATGAAGTGCAACAAATGTGTTGCGTTAAAAAAGGAGCAAATCACCATTCAGCACCTATTCCTGAAGAAGGTAAATGGGTTGTATCCAAAGATGTCAAAGATATTTCAGGTCTGACACATGGTATTGGTTGGTGCGCCCCACAGCAAGGTGCCTGTAAACTCACTTTAAATGTTAAAGAAGGAATTATTGAAGAAGCTTTGGTGGAAACATTAGGATGTTCAGGTATGACTCACTCTGCTGCAATGGCTTCAGAAATTCTTCCTGGTAAAACTATTCTTGAAGCCCTCAATACTGACTTGGTATGTGATGCAATAAATACAGCAATGCGTGAATTGTTTTTGCAAATTGTATATGGCCGTACTCAATCAGCCTTTTCTGAAGGAGGTCTTACTATTGGAGCTTCTCTTGAAGATCTAGGTAAAGGTCTTCGCAGCCAGATAGGTACAATGTTTGGAACAAAATTAAAAGGTCCTCGCTATCTTGAAATGGCAGAGGGATACTGTTCATCAATGGCATTAGACAAAAATGATGAAATCATTGGCTATGAGTTTGTCCACCTTGGAAAATTCATGGATATGATAAAAAAAGGCGTTGATGCAAATGAAGCTATTGAAAAAGCTAAAGGCACATACGGCCGTTTTTCTGAAGGAGTTAAGTATATTGACCCTCGTCACGAATAATCCACATTGATTAATTAAATAAAATTAGAATTATGGCAAATTTATTTGAAGGATATGAGCGCAGAATAGAGCACATAAATGCTGTTCTTGCAGAATATGATATTAAAAGTGTGGAAGATGCTAAGGCTATTTGTAACTCAAAAGGTATTGATCCATACACTACGTGTAAAGAAACTCAGCCGATTTGTTTTGAGAATGCAGCATGGGCCTATGTGGTAGGAGCAGCAATAGCTATCAAAAAAGGTTGCAAGACTGCTGCTGAAGCTGCTGAAGCAATAGGTATTGGTCTGCAGGCTTTTTGCATAAAAGGATCTGTCGCAGATGACAGAAAAGTTGGTTTAGGACACGGAAATCTTGCGGCACGTCTCCTTCGTGAAGAAACATCATGTTTTGCATTTCTTGCAGGTCACGAATCATTTGCGGCTGCAGAAGGTGCTATCAAGATTGCAGAAATGGCAAATAAGGTTCGTACAAATCCTTTACGTGTTATTCTTAATGGTCTTGGTAAGGATGCCGCCCTTATTATTTCACGTATCAACGGCTTTACTTATGTACAAACAGAATTTAACTATTACACAAGTGAATTGACTATTGTTAAAGAAATCCCTTACTCTACTGGTCTTCGTGCAAAAGTTCGTTGTTATGGTGCTGATGATGTACGTGAAGGTGTTGCAATTATGCATAGAGAAGGTGTTGACGTATCAATCACTGGTAACTCTACAAACCCTACACGTTTTCAACACCCTGTTGCAGGTACTTATAAAAAAGAGTGCTGGGAGCAAGGTAAAAAATATTTCTCAGTTGCATCAGGTGGTGGAACAGGACGTACTTTACACCCGGATAACATGGCTGCCGGTCCTGCATCTTATGGTATGACCGACACAATGGGACGTATGCACTCTGATGCTCAATTTGCAGGTTCTTCATCAGTTCCCGCTCACGTTGAAATGATGGGATTTATTGGTATGGGTAACAATCCTATGGTTGGAGCTACAGTTGCTGTTGCTGTTGCTGTTGAACAAGCTAAATAAATAGAGAGTTTACTATAAAAAATCCCCGCCATTTTAATAATGACGGGGATTTTTTATGTTTCGTAATATTAATTATGGGAATTTACAACAGAAATTTTCTTTCCAAGAAGTTTCTGAATACTTCTAAGTTGTGGTAGTTCTTCACGATCGCAAAACGACAATGCTACTCCACCATAACCCGCCCTTCCGGTACGTCCTATTCTGTGTATATATGTTTCAGGAACATCAGGTAAATCATAATTTACCACATGAGATAGCTGTTCAATGTCCAGACCTCTAGCAGCAATATCCGTCGCTATCAAAACTCGCGTAGTATGTGTTTTAAATCTTGATAGTGCATTCTGGCGTGCAGTCTGCGATTTGTTTCCATGAATAGCATCGGTACCGATACCTGCACGAGAAAGTTCTTTAGCAATTCTATCTGCTCCGTGTTTTGTTCTTGAAAATACAAGTACAGACTCCTTATTCTTATCTTTCAAAAGGTCTATAAGCAAAGGTGTCTTTTCTTTCCTCTCTGCAAAATATACATATTGGTCTATTGAATCCACTGTCGATGAGACTGGTGTAACTGCAACACTGACAGGATTCCTTAGCATAGATTTTGCCAAAGATGAAATTTCTTTAGGCATTGTTGCTGAAAACATAAGAGTCTGTCTGTTTGTTGGAAGCATCTGTAAAATGCGTTTGATATCGTGGATAAATCCCATATCAAGCATTCTATCAGCCTCGTCAAGGACGAAGAATTCTATTGCTTTAAGATTAATATAACCTTGATCAATCAGATCTAAAAGGCGTCCTGGAGTAGCTATGAGTATATCCACCCCTCTTCTTAAAGCATCAGTTTGTGGCCTCTGTCCTACTCCACCATACACTACTGTGTGCCGGAGTGAGGTATATCTACCATATGATGCAAAGCTTTCGTCAATTTGAATTGCAAGCTCCCTTGTAGGAGTTATTATAAGAGCTTTAATCTCTTTGCGACTGCCCTGTTTTACGTTTGAATACAATTTCTGTAGTATTGGTATAGAAAATGCTGCTGTTTTACCTGTGCCTGTCTGGGCACAGCCCAAGATGTCAAAATTATTTAATATAATTGGGATTGATTCTTGCTGGATTGGTGTTGGGGTTGAATAACCCTCTTGTATCAAAGCCTTTAAAATTGGCTCGATAACGTTTAGTTCTTTAAATGTCATTGCGACAAAGTTACGACATAATTTTTTGTTATAACAATATAATTCATATTTATATTAGATATCTCTTCTTCTTTAGCTACAATAAATCAGCAACTTGTCCCAAAAATATTTTAAACATTACATAAAATACTTAATAAAGTAAAAAATTCTTACATAAATACAAATTAAATTGATTAAAATTATTGTATAAAAACCTATTTCTCAATGATATATTTTTGTTCAACCGAATTAATAACTTAATTTAGCTACACTATCAAATTTAAACATGCTATGAAAATAAAATTTCTTTTACCCACTCTGATAACTGTAATTACTTCTCTTACAAGTTGCACTGAAAACATTCAAAAAAAAGTAGACTCTATCAAAGAGTTCACTTTCGAAGATAAATCAATGGTAAATAATTTAGAAACCATTTGTATTAAATATCCTGCAAGACTGTCAGGTAGTGAAAACAACAATAAGGCACAGGAATATGTATTCTCCATATTAAGAGACATGAACATCGATACCGTTGTTAAGCAACCAGTTACAGTACCTCATTGGAATGGAGGAACATCCACAGTGACAATTTATACCAAAAATGAAACCATTCTATTACCCTCTGTTAATCTTGGATTGGCGGTAGGGACAGACGGCAAAGATATTAAGTCAAAAGTGGTTATGGTAAGCAGAAAAAGTCAACTTGACTCAGTGAATGTTAAAGGTAAAATTGTATTTTTCAACCAGATAATGAAAGAAAGGATGGATTATGGAAAAGCAGGATGGCAAAGGGTACATGGCGCATCTTTGGCTTCCGCTAAAGGAGCTATTGGTATTATTGTCAGGTCGGTAACCAATTCAATTGATGATCTTCCTCATACAG
>JBAXYG010000052.1:0-7884 GCA_041670905.1 Bacteroidales bacterium | reverse complement strand
GGACAGTATGAGCAGAATGTTCATCCGAAACCAAGAGGTTCAAGTGTTGTAGAATTTGCCGTAAAATTACCAGGAAAAGATGATCAAATGGATCAGGTTTGGCTTCCTATAGATGCAAAGTTCCCCAAAGAATCTTATGAAAAGCTACAGATTGCATATGATAAAGCGGATCCAATAGCTATAGAATCGGAACAAGCTGCTCTTTACAGGGACATCAAAAAGATGGCTGCCGATATAAGAGATAAATACATTGTACCGCCCTATACTACTGATTTTGCAATCATGTTTTTACCTTTTGAAGGAATATATGCTGAAGTAGTTCGTTCTGCAACATTACTTCAAGAGTTACAAACTCAATATAAAGTGATTGTAACTGGGCCGACAACCCTTGCCGCCATATTAAACAGTTTGCAAATGGGATTTAGAACTCTTGCTATTCAAAAACGAAGTAGTGAAGTATGGAAAGTCCTTAGTGGTGTTAAGAAAGAATTTGATACATTTGGGAGTCTTCTTTCTAAAGCTAAAAATAATATACAGGGTGGTCTTAATACTATAGATGATCTTGTAGGGGTAAGAACCCGTCAGATACAATCAAAACTCCGTAATGTAGAACTTCTGGATCAAATCGAACAAGATGATACCGATAAAATACCGGAAAAAGATAATCTTATTGATTAAGCTTAAGAAGTATATTCATCCCAACTTTTAATTTTTATTTCATCAATAGAAAGATTGCAGAAAGCGATAATGAATGCTGCCGCAAGTCTAGTATTTGTTATTAGCGGAATATTAAAATCGATTGATGCTCGTCTTATCTTGTAGCCGTTATCCAATTCTGATTGAGTAAGATTTTTTGGAATATTAACAACAAAATCTATCTCTTTGCTGTGAATCATCTCTAACGCCTTTTTCGCTTCTCCAGTTTCATCCGGCCACAGTACTTTTGTCGCAGGGACGTGGTTATCAATAAAGTATTTATATGTTCCACTTGTAGCATATATTTTGTAACCTTTTTCAATCAACAACCTGGAAGCGTAAAGAAGTTCAGCCTTTTGTTTGGCATCACCTGTTGAAAGCAGAATATTCTTTTTAGGTATCGTATAACCAACAGAAAGCATGGCTTTAAGGATAGCTTCATTAGTGTCATCTCCAATACATCCTACTTCGCCGGTAGACGCCATATCGACTCCTAATACAGGATCAGCTTTTTGAAGACGTGAGAATGAGAATTGTGAAGCTTTAATTCCTACATAATCAAGATCAAAAACACTTTTTGAAGGGGCAACAACATCTTCGCCTGTCATGACTTTTGTGGCTAATTCAATGAAATTTATCTTCAAAACTTTTGATACAAAAGGAAAACTACGGGATGCTCTAAGATTACATTCAATTACTTTTATGTCATTTTCTTTTGCAAGAAATTGGATATTGAATGGTCCTGTAATATCAAGAGCACCGGCAATATTGCGTGCTATCTTTTTTATCCTGCGTGCAGTTTCAACATATAATTTTTGTGGAGGGAACTGGATTGTGGCATCTCCGGAGTGTACTCCTGCAAACTCAATATGTTCTGATATTGCGTAAGAAATTATCTCTCCTTTATTTGCAACAGCATCAAACTCAATTTCTTTTGCATTTTGTATAAAAGCACTTACAACAACAGGATGCTTCTTCGATACATTTGCTGCAAGTTTAAGGAACTGCTCAAGTTCCGATTTGTTGGAGCAAACATTCATAGCTGCACCTGAAAGAACGTATGAAGGTCTTACAAGAACAGGAAACCCAACTGTATCTACAAAATCATAGACTGTATTAAGTGTTATCAATTCTTTCCACTTTGGTTGGTCAACTCCCAATTGATCAAGCATAGAAGAGAATTTATGTCTGTCTTCAGCTTTGTCAATGCTTTTTGCTGTAGTTCCAAGTAAATTAACACCGCAATTATCGAGTCTAAGAGCTAGATTGTTTGGTATTTGACCACCTACTGATACAATAACTCCGTGTGGTTGTTCCATTTCATAAATATCCATTACTCTTTCAAAAGTGAGCTCGTCGAAGTAAAGGCGGTCACACATATCGTAGTCGGTAGAGACAGTTTCCGGATTATAGTTTATCATAACACCTCTCCAACCAGATTTTCTTATAGTCTGTAGTGCATTAACGCTACACCAATCAAATTCTACAGAACTGCCTATTCGGTATGCCCCTGAACCTAAAACTATAATTGATTTTTTGTCTCCAGTATATTCAAAATCATTTTTATCACCATTATAGGTTAGGTAAAGATAATTTGTAAGAGCAGGATATTCGGCTGCAAGGGTGTCTATCTGTTTTACAACAGGAATGATCCCAAGACTCTTTCTGTATTCCCTGATCATATTTACCGCAATATCGGTATCAATCTTGTCTTTAAATATCAATCTTCCTATTTGGAAATCAGAGAATCCTTGACGCTTTGCCCTTCTTAATAATTCAAAGGAAACCTCTTCTGGTTTATTGAATTTTTCAAGAATATTTCCTGTAACAATAATGTTATATAGCTTATCTAAGAACCACTTATCTATCTTTGTTAATTTATGTATCTCATCAACAGTATATTCTTTTTGGAAAGCTTTTGCAATTACAAAAATACGATTGTCAGTAGGCTCTCTTAATGCTTTATCTATATCAGGAACAATAATTTCCTTATTTGCAACAAATCCGTGTGCTCCCTGACCTATCATTCTTAAGCCCTTTTGAATTGCTTCCTCAAAGTTGCGGCCTATTGCCATTACTTCTCCTACGCTCTTCATGCTGCTACCGATTTCACGTGATACTCCATGAAATTTTGAAAGATCCCAACGAGGAATTTTGCAGACAACATAGTCCAGAGCAGGTTCAAAAAATGCCGGAGTAGTCTTTGTTACAGAATTTTTCAATTCAAATAGTCCATATCCCAATCCTAATTTGGCTGCAACGAAGGCTAAAGGATATCCAGTAGCTTTTGATGCTAGAGCGGATGATCGTGATAGGCGGGCATTCACCTCAATGACTCTGTAATCATCAGATTCAGGGTCAAAAGCAAACTGAACGTTACATTCTCCAATAATGCCGATGTGACGTACAATCCGCATTGAAAGATCCCTTAACATATTTATATCGTGGTTTGTAAGTGTCTGACAAGGTGCAACGACGATACTTTCTCCCGTATGTATTCCGAGAGGATCGAAGTTTTCCATATTACAAACTGTAATACAATTATTATATTTATCGCGAACTACCTCATATTCAATTTCTTTCCATCCTTTTAAGGATTTTTCAACAAGTACTTGTGCAGAGTAGGAAAATGATTTTTCTGCAAGAATATTAAGTTCTTCTTCGCAGTTGCAAAAACCACTACCAAGGCCTCCTAATGCATAAGCTGCTCGAAGAATGACAGGGTATCCCAATTCTTTGGCTGCTTTTCGTGCATCGAAAATATTTTCTACTGCCTTGCTTTTTATAGTTTTGACATCAATTTCATTAAGTTTTTTTATAAAAAAATCCCTGTCTTCAGTGTCTATTATTGATTGAACAGGGGTCCCTAAAACTTTTATATTATACTTATCGAAAATACCGTTTTTGAAAAGTTCAACACCACAGTTCAAGGCTGTTTGACCTCCAAAAGCAAGAAGGATTCCTTGTGGGTTTTCTTTTTTAATTACTTTTTCAACAAAATATGGAGTTACGGGAAGAAAATAAATCTTATCTGCAACACCCTCTGATGTTTGTACTGTAGCAATATTTGGATTAATAAGGACAGTAATAATGCCCTCTTCCCGAAGTGCTTTAAGCGCTTGTGAACCTGAATAATCAAACTCACCAGCTTCACCAATTTTGAGTGCACCGGAACCTAAAATAAGGACTTTTTTTATAGTTGTGTCAATCATAGCAATTTAATAAAATCGTCAAATAAAAATTCAGTATCAATAGGGCCACTTGAAGCTTCAGGATGAAATTGTGTTGAGAAAAAACGTCTACTTTTATGCATTATCCCCTCATTTGTTCCATCATTCATATTTATGAAGAACGGTTCCCAATCTTTTCCAAGTGTATTATTGTCAACGGCATAACCGTGGTTTTGTGAAGTGATGAAGCAGTTGTTAGTTCCTACCATCATTACTGGCTGGTTATGACTTCTGTGTCCATATTTAAGCTTAAATGTTTTTGCACCTCCTGCTCTGGCCATAAGTTGATTTCCCATACATATTCCGAAGACTGGTTTTTCCATATTGATTGTTTCTCTAATATGCTGCACTGTGATATCGCAGAATTCAGGGTTTCCCGGACCATTTGATATGAATAATCCGTCATAGTCACCTATATTGCTGTTGTTGAAATCGTAATCCCAAGGTACTCTTACTATTTCAATGCCGCGATTTAAAAAACACCTTAGTATATTATGTTTTACTCCACAGTCTATCAATACGATTTTTTTATTGCCATTTCCATAATGCAATACTTCTTTGCAACTTACGATATTTACCTGATTTTCAAGATTAGGATCTTTAATAATTTCATTATGAATTGTATTTGAGGGTATGATTTTTCCCAGCAGGAAACCGGTATCGCGAAGAACTTTTGTGACCTCACGAGTATCTATACCATATATACCGGGAATCTTATTCTCTTTAAGCCATTGATCAAGACTTTTTACTGCACTCCAGTGACTATAATTAAAAGAATAATCGGAGACGATCAGCCCTCTGACATGTATTCGCTCCGATTCATATGATTCTGAAATACCTTTAATGATTTTACCGTCTGGAACGCCATAATTACCAATTAGAGGATATGTGACACATAAAATTTGCCCCGAGTAGGATGGATCAGTAAGTGATTCAGGATATCCCACCATTGCAGTAGAGAAAACTACTTCTCCATCGGTTGGAGCCACATAACCAAACGAATAGCCCTGAAATTCAAGGCCATTCTCTAATTTTAATATTGCTTCGATGCTTGATTCTATTTGCATTGTAATGTGCTTTTTTGATTTTGCAAAGATAATTATTTCATTGCTTTTCGCAATATAATCTTCCTCCTTCAACACGAATAATTTTTACTTTTTCTCCTTTTTTTGCAAAGCCGACGCCTATTGATGCTTCAAAAATTTTTCCATCTATCTCAACTTTTCCGCCCGGACGCATGTCACTTGCAACTATTACTTCTTTGCCAATGTGAGATCCAAGATTTGAATCTACTCCGACAAATCCATCATTTTCTTTTAACTCAGTGCGAAGGGATATGTTTCTAAAAGCCTGTTTTGGATATAGTTTATGTGCCAGATATATACTCAGGCATAATGATGCGAACCCGGAAATAGCCACTATGGCAAAAGGTTTGAGTAATATTCCAATGTTGATATTTCCCTCAAAATAGAAAAGATCATTTTCAATCATTGCAAATACTAAAGAAGTAAAAGTAATTATTATTCCGAGTATACCGGCAACACCAAACCCTGGTATTACAAAAATTTCTAATACAATTAACCCTAAACCAATAATAAACAGTATTATTTCCCAATATTCAGCCAATCCACCAAGATAGAGAGGGGCAAAGTACATCAATGCACCAAAAATGGCAACTGCAAGGGCAAAACCAATTCCCGGGCTCTGCAGTTCAAAAAAGATGCCTCCTATGATCATCATTAGAAAAATTCCCTGGAGTACAGGGTTCATCAGAAACAGTATTATTTTGTTGAGAGTGCTAAGCTTTTGCTCTGTTACTGTGTATTCCTCAACTCCTAAAGCGGAAACGACTTCTTCTATGTTTTCTGCTTTCCCTTCACAATAGTGTGATATAATTGCTTCTTCCTGAGTCAAACTAAGTACATTTGCTGTATCACACATTTGTTCGGCAATTTTAGGGTCCCTGTACCATACTTCTTCTCCGTTTACGGTTTTTTTGCCATGTGATTCGGCTGTAGTCCTCATCATTGCTCTCATGAAAGATTGATATTTATCAGGCATAACTTCACCTTTCTGGTTCACTACTGTTGCTGCTCCGATAGAAGATCCTTTACTCATGTAGATAGAATCGCATGCTATTGAGATTAGAGCCCCTGCAGATGCGGCCTGAACATTGATAAAAGCAACTACGGGTATGGGACATTGGATGATAGCCGTTCTAATACTGTCTGCGGCGTCCAAGGCACCTCCATAGGTGTTCATTTCAATAATAATATATGAAGCACCCAATTTTTTTGCTTCATTTATGCCAATAGATACCTTTTTAACAGCCGATTTGTCAATATTCTGCTTTATATCAAGTTTATATACTATATTTTCACCGTTTGCGACAGCAATTGAAAAGAGAAGTAAAGATATTACTGTAAGTATTTTACGCATGATTTTCGTTTTAATATAATGTACTAAAGTTAGTTAAAAATATTGGAACAGAAAAATTCATAAATACTCCAAGTACATATTCAGTTTTATGCAGCTAAAGTATACTCTTTTTAGTACATTTGTTACTTATTTTAAAAAAATAACTATCTATGAAAGTAATAAGATTATCAATCTTTGCGTTTTTTTTATCGAATGCTATATGTTTATCCGCTCAAAACAATTCCTATGACAGAATGGATGAACAGTACAAAGAGAGTTGTACATCAATTATGGTAGGGAAGGATGCTTCAACTGACGGATCTGTAATGACTTCACATACCTGTGACTCAAATTATAGAACATATGTTACTATAGAACCAAGAAAGAAATTTTCTATAGGGGATATGGAGTCCATATATACGGGGCTTCTTCATAATGAAGAGCCGTGGGATATGAGAAATGTTGTTGAAAAAGGAGCTATTCCAGCAAAGGAGGGGCAAACCTATCGCTTTTTAAATGTTGCTTATCCTTGTCTTAATGAAAAACAACTTGCTATAGGTGAGACAACAACAGAAGGTAGACCGGAATTATTGAATAATAAAGGACTTTTTCAGATAGAAGAATTGGAAAGAATAGCTTTGGAACGTTGCTCCACTGCAAGAGAAGCTATATCTTTAATAGGGAAATTGGCTGAGCAATATGGCTACGGAGATTGGGGCGAATGTATTACTGTTGCTGATAAAAATGAAGTATGGCAATTTGAAATATATGGTTCTGGCCCTGGAAAACCAAGTGCGCTTTGGGTTGCACAACGTATTCCTGACGACCATGTAGGTATTTCTGCAAATATTCCTCGCATAGGCGAAGTTGATTTTAATAATAAAGAATATTTCATGACGTCATCTGATCTTAAGAAAAGGTCAAAAGAGTTAGGATACTGGGATGGAAAGAATCCATATATATTTCATAAAGTTGTTTCAGGTGGAAAACCTTTCTCAATTAGAGAATTTTATGTTTTAAGCACACTTGCGCCATCATTAAATCTTCAATATGATGTTGAAGAGCTTCCTTTTTCTGTTAAACCTGATAGTAAAGTTTCTCCAGAGAAGATGTTTGAACTGTATCGTACTACGTATGAAAATACAGAATTTAATATGGTCAAGAATCTATCTTATCAGGCTCGTCGTAGAGTAAGACAAGAGGATGGAACATATAAAGAATATGTAGAAACAATATATCCTGTTTCCAATTTCATGCCTCGTGACTTAATGAATCTTTTAAATGAGATAAAACCCGGTGTTATTGTGAGGACCAGAACAATAGCAGTTATTCAATGTGCATATTCACATATCATACAATTAAGAAATTGGCTCCCTGACGAAGTCGGTGGGGTTGCCTATTTTGCATTTGACAATCCGGCACAAAGTCCCCGTATTCCTATTTATGCAGGAACAACTTCATTACCTGCAAGCTTTAATATTTGTGGACAGCATCGCTATCGTGAAGATGCTGCTGTATGGGCATTCAGGGAAACCAATCG
>JBAXYG010000051.1:0-7908 GCA_041670905.1 Bacteroidales bacterium | reverse complement strand
TAGATACAGATATAGTTCCTTTTTCCACCTCTTTATCCGGGCTGTCACTCCCGGGTCTGGTAATTATCATATTAGTGATTTCATAAGAAGTATTTTTTGAGAGAGAGTATGTTTCACTTAAAATATTGTCGCATATTATTATTGGATAGTAATATGTTTTTGCATTAAGGGTACCTTCAACCACAAGCATTGTTTTAGCAGTCTGTGAATTATTTTCATAACAATAGAAAAAATTTGAGCTATTGCTATACGTTGACGTTATATTTGGCAATGATGATCCAAGCATTGCCGGCATTTCAAATCCTGTAGTATCTGATGCAATATGATGCCCTTGATTTAACATCATTCCACCTGTTCCTGTTATTGTTGATGATGAATTTACGTTAATAAGATATGCTTTCACGTTGGTTATTATCTCTCCTGAATAGCCTCCGGTAAATGCAGTTTGGACAGATTTCAATTCAATTCTAGAAATGTGGCGGTTCAATTGAAGAGTGACTGTTTTGTCTCCTGTTACATTTTCATTCTCAATATAACCTATCATAAAGAAATTTTTAACATCTTCTTTCTTAATGTTTGATGTTTTAGATATCAAATCTGTTTTTGTTTTTATAGATGCAAAACCGGCAACATCATGTGAATTTGCAATTGCGTATATGTCCTTGATTCCTTTTGCGACAGTTATATCAAAATCTATTGCTGTGGTTCCGGATTTAAGTGAGACAGGGGAGCCTGTTTCGACTTTATACGCATCTAGGCTACCATCTGAGCTGAATACAAATATTTGTAAGGTGTTTACAAAGGCATCATTTGTAGAATTGCCATGATTACTTCCGGTTGCCTTTGTTACAGAGGAGGAATTAATGGGAGAAAAAGAGATTTTAAGGACAGCTCTTTCAGGAAGTTTAACAGTTGTTACCTCTTTCTCGCAAGAGGTAAATAATAATGCAGCCAATAGTGCCGGCATTATAAAAATAAGAATTCTTTTTGCCATGATTGTGATTTTTAAATGAAATTTATATGGCAAAAATAAGGGCGAGTAAGCATCAAAAACAAGAGCTGAAAGCAAATTTATTTAAATCTGAAAAAGATGTTTATCTTCTCGAAAAAAAGGTAATTTCCTTGTTTTTAATATCTATAAACAGATTTTTTTTACTGACTAATTGTCAGTTTTTACCTATTGGTATCTTTTTTGTTTTTTTTTGTTTTAGAATATAAACTTTAAAAATATAAATATGGCACAAGGAAAAATAGGAGTAACTACGGAAAACATATTTCCTGTTATCAAAAAATTTCTGTATTCAGATCATGATATCTTTGTAAGAGAGATAGTTGCTAATGCAGTTGATGCAACACAAAAAATAAAAGCGCTGGTAGGTTCAGGAGATTTTAAAGGGGAGTTGGGTGATTTATCCATCAGACTTGAAGTTCATCCCAAAAAGAAGACGCTGGTGATTACCGACCGCGGTATTGGTATGACAGAAGAGGAAGTTGAACAGTATATTAACCAAATTGCTTTTTCTAGTGCAGGTGAATTCCTTGAAAAATATAAAGATCAACTAGGTAATATAATCGGACATTTCGGATTAGGATTTTATTCATCATTTATGGTTTCAAAAAAGGTTGAAATAGAAACATTATCATGGAAAGAAGGGGCCAAGGCGGTAAAATGGGAATGTGAGGGTAATCCTGAATATATTATTTCTGAGAGTACAAAGAAGGATAGGGGGACAACAATAACACTCTATTTGGATGATGAATCAAAAGAGTTTGCTGATGAGGGTAAAATTAATGGTCTGCTTACAAAATATTGTAAATTCATGCCAATTCCAATTGTTTTAGGAAAGGAAAAAGAGTGGAAAGATGAAAAATATGTTGATACAGATAAAGATCATGTTATAAATAATTCTAACCCTTTATGGTGCCGCAAACCGACTGATTTAAAGGATGAAGATTACATGAATTTTTATAAGGAACTTTATCCTATGCAGGATGATCCACTTTTCTATATTCATCTAAATGTTGATTATCCTTTCAATCTGACAGGGATTTTGTATTTTCCTAAAGTAAAGGATCAAATGGAACTTACACGTAACAAAATTCAACTTTATTGCAATCAAATGTTTGTTACAGACTCAGTTGAAAACATTGTTCCTGAGTTTCTAACGTTACTTCATGGTGTAATTGATTCACCGGATATTCCTTTAAATGTATCAAGAAGTTATTTACAATCTGACTCCAATGTGAAAAAGATTTCATCTTATATAACGAAGAAAGTTGCTGATAGATTGGAAGATATAGCTAAAAACGAAAAAGAAAATTTTGAATCTAAATGGGACAATCTAAAGTTTTTTATTGAGTATGGTATGCTTACTGATGAAAAATTCTGTGATAGAGCACAAAAATTTGCATTGTTTAAAAATACTGACGGAAAATATTTTTTATATGAAGATTACAGAAAAGCTATAGAATTAGAACAGACAAATAAAGATAAGAAGGTTGTATATCTTTATACAACAAATCAAGTAGAACAGTTTCAATATATCGAAGCTGCTAAAAACAAAGGATATGACGTTTTGATATTTGATTGTGGATTGGATGCACATTTTGTAAATCTTCTCGAGAGTAAATTAAAAGATTCAACATTTGCGCGTGTAGATGCAGATTACATTGATAGATTAATTGAAAAACAAGAAATAGAAAAACCTGCAATCTCTGAAGATGAGCAAAAGAGAATAAATGAAGTATTTGAGTCTATCATGCCAAAGGAAAATAAATACTCTGTTCAGATTGAAAACTTAGGTGAGCAAGATCAACCTATTATTATAACTCAAAGTGAATTTATGCGTCGTTATCGTGATATGGCAGCAATAAACGGAGGTATGAATTTCTATGGTGAGATACCTGATTCATATAATGTTACAGTTAATGCAAACAATGTGGTAATCAAGAAAATTATGGAAGCTGAAGGTGGTATCTCTAAAGAGAGTAAATTACTCAAACAAGTTACTGACCTTGCTCTTCTTGCCAATAACATGTTGAAAGGTAAAGCCCTCAGCGATTTTATTAAGAGAAGTGAAGAGTTGTTGTAACGTTGTAGGTCTTATTTTCTTAGTTTAAACTCAAAAATTAATAATAATAAAAAAGATTCTCCCGAGAAAGGAGAATCTTTTTATTTTAAGTATAACTATTTTTCAAATATTAGGACCTTTAATTGTCTGATGATTTGACGTTTTGTAAGATAGGGTCGGCTTCATTTTCAGATTTAATATTTTTATTATTAAAGAACGTCACTATTTCATTAATAAGTGCATTAATTTGTTCTTGTGAGCGGAGAACTTCAATAGGAAATCCAAGTGAAACAACTCTATACTTGCCGCAATAAGCTACTCCGGCTGAAATATCGTTGTCTGCATAACGAAATATGGTAAAGGCATTTTTACCTACAGGCACCAAAGCATCAGGTGTCTCAACACAATATTTCTTTTCATTCAGATTATTAACGTATGAATAATTTCCTTTTATTCCTAATGGGTTTTGAATTGCTTTTACTTCAGCTGTCATGCTGGCATAATTTGTCATCCATTTGTATTTCAATACGTTTTTAACAAACATCTGAGTTGGAATGATTACTTCGGCCATCATTGTAGAATCCTGAGTATAATTATAAATTTTGTCCCAGACATCCGAAGCAATGTTTGCACCGGAAATAAGCATGTTTCCTCCATTATCGCAATAATTAGTGATATATTTCTGAAGTTCTAATGGAAATACTTCATATTTAAGAGGAGAAGCACCTTCTCTACCTACCTGAGTCTTTATCTGCTTTCCAAATATAATATCTACCATAGGATAGTTGTTCATGTTAACTGATTCTGCACATACAGCATCCCTGGACGATGATACAAAACTGTATCCGGCTTTCATGAATGCCTCTCCATGTATGTATGGATAATCAAACGTGTTGCCTGAGATTACCTTTGTTTCATAATTTGCATATGATGCGCCAAAGCCTGGAGCATCGTCATCCATCCATGGTATTTTTCTTCTGAATTCGTGCTGTTTTCCAATAAAAGAGATATCCTTGATATATGGAACACCTCCGTCAATGTTACTTTCAAAGCCGGCCATAGTAGAGTCTTTTGTTGCATAGCTTGCTGGGGCAGAAACTCTATCAAACCCGTTTATTATAAGTACTGTTTTATCAGATTTAGAGGAGACTCCTACTGATAGAATCTCTGAAGGAAAGCTTTCTCCTCCTTGATTAGCAGCTGTTACCTTGAAACTGTATATAGTATCTTTTGATATCTTAATTTGCACGTTATCAGAGTTTATAACAACTCCGTTATCAAACCCGCCGTCATTTATTCTAGTATATAGTACGAATTTTTCTGCCACAGCACTTGCTTCAAGAGGGTCTGTAGTAGGTTTCCAACTTAAACAGACCACATTTTTCTTTTCATCATCTATAGTAGTTATGGCAGAAAAGCTATTAACAGGTAATGGTTGTATCATATAATTAAACCCATTTGTATAGGCAATGAATTTAACTATTCCTTTATAAATGGCTCTTGAAACAGTAAATCTAAAAGTAGGGTCAAGACCATAACGCATATCAGCGAAATTTTGGTGTGAAAGCAATTCCAATAACATTGCAGGAACTTCAGGAACTCTTGATTCGTAGTATGAACGATCCCAAAGACCACGTCTTTTCCATTCCGGTTCATATTTTGCTCGAATGTCAGCAACAATTTGTGATTGTACAATATCGGTCAGTTCACGTGCTACAATTCTGTCTCTACCATCAGGATACAACGGTGAATTATTAGAAAGCCTTGTATAAATTGCCAATGTACCTATTATTGAGTCAGTTAAAGTTGTACCGGCATCCGAATGGAAAGCAAATGAAAGGTCAATTGGAATATTATATCCATCTTTTTTTGGTTTAAGATATGAACCGTCAGATAATATGTTTACCCATTTTGCACGTGATTGGTAATCATCTGTATAGTCATTCATATTACGATTATGAGAATAAATTGTATCGTTGAAGCCAGCCCATTGCAGCCAATACCTTGAACCTTCAGTGAAACGCGGATAACCTGAAGTTTCAGCTTCAACATGAAAATCAACTGCAATCGGATTTCCTTCCGGGTCAATTTCTGCCGGTTTACTTGCAATATTACCTATTCCACCACCAAATTTAACAGCATCAGCACTTATATACTCTCTTGAGTTTTTACCTGAATTAGAAAGGAAAACGCCTTGATTTTTGTTTTGTCCATCTTCAAAAAGAAAAGTACCTAAATATACCCAAGTACCTCCACCCATTTTTTGATTAACTTCAAATTGAGTAGAACCTCCCATATGTTTAACTGTGTATTTTGCTGCGGATGAACTGTTATGAATTGTCTGATATGACACATATACAGCATATTCACCTTTTTGTGGAATATTAGGAATCCAACATGCAACACTTTCTTTTGTCCTTTTGTCATTTTCTTTCCTTGTTTTGGTAAAAATGGCACTGCCCATAATAAATGGGTTTTCTCCATATAGATAAACCGATTGTTTGTTTGCAAAGCCAGGTTTTTCTGTTTTTGTCCAGCATATTTCATCCCCTTTAAGATAGAAACCAGAGAAATGATCATCATTATCAACAATAACTTCATTGATTTGGACATCTCTTTCTCTAGGTAGAAGAATTGTTGCTCCTGCATTTTCAAGCATAGGTACAAGAAATGGCAGTACATAGCTTTGAGTGTAAAGATCTTCTACGGTTTCAAATATACGGGCACGTTGCCATTCCCACCTTTTTAAACCTTTATCATAGTAATAGCCATGACTTTGCCACATAGCAATATGTCTTCCCTGTAAACCTTTTTCAATTTTAAATGGCTTTGAAACGTCTCTAACAAGTTGTTTATCGAGGTCAGCATCATATTTTGCCTTTTTATCTTTTTTAATTTGGATTCCTGAGTAATAATCAGACTGAAATTCTTCTAAAATTTGTCCGGCAGTGTGGATAGTAAATTTATTTTTGTATTGATCATATTCAGTTGGCAGTAGTAATTTTGTTATCGAATAAATATTACTTATATCTTTCTCTCTTAATGGATATTCACTAAGTGAACGTTTAAAGGAAATTTCAAGTTTATTCTTCCTGACAATCACTGTATCAATTTGTATAATGCCTAAAACAGATGCATTCTTACTGATGTAATGTTGAATAGAATCGGTAATAGGCATAAATTTATCGGATAGGGTTGGAGTGTAACTATAATTCTCCGGTTTTTGTGCAAATGATGACCATGTGGAGATGATAATTGCACAAATAATGACTGATAATTTTTTCATAAATAAAATTTTTGGGTTACAAATGTACTATATTTGTGTAAAGAAATGAATTTGATATATCAATAATTATGAAAAAACTGTCATTAGCTAATTTGCCTACCAAGATTCAAAAATTAGAAAGACTCTCGTCGGAGCTTAACATGAATGTCTTTATTAAAAGGGATGACCAAACAGGTAGTGAATGGTCGGGTAATAAGATAAGAAAACTTGAATTCTCTGTTCAAGAAGCGCAAGAGATGGGCTGCAATGTGCTTATTACTTGTGGCGGTATACAAAGTAATCATTGTCGGGCAACCGTGTCAGTAGCAACATATTTTGGGATGAGATCTGCAGTTCTTCTTCGTATTTCAGAACAACCCCCTGTAGAAGGAAATTATTTTCTTGACTTACTGATGGGTGCCGATGTAAAATTCTGTACTAAAGAGGAATATGGAACAAGAAGGGGTGAAATTATGGAAGCCATGGCTGAAAACTATAGATTAAAAGGGTTAAAACCATATATTATCCCGGAAGGTGCTTCAAACGGAATAGGTACTCTTGGCTACTACAATGCTATGAATGAAATAGTTGAACAAGAAAAAGAGCTTGGAATAACATTTGATACTATTGTAGTGGCTACCGGATCTGGTGGAACATGTTCTGGATTAAATCTTGCAAATATCATTAAAGGTTACAATAAGAGGATAGTATCTATGGCCGTTTGCGAAGATGTAGATTATTTTCAAAATGTTGCTCTGACAATATCAAAAGAGGCTCTTCCTTATTTGGTAAAGCAAAATGAGATATCTGAGCAAAAGAAAAGAGAACTTGAGAAAATGCTAAAAAAGTCTGATTTTGAAATTAATGATAAATATGTAGGAATAGGTTATGCCTTAAGCCGCCCAGAAGAATTGGAACATATAAAAAGAATAGCCAGACTTGAGGGTGTTATTTTTGATCCTGTATATACAGGAAAGGCCACTTATGGCTTGAAAAATGAGTTGGAAAAAGGTGGAAATTTACGTACTTCAAAAAATATATTATTTATTCACACTGGTGGGCTTTTTGGCCTATTTCCTGTTTCCGACAAATTTGTTTTTTAAAAGGGCAATAACTATTACTCCGGTCGTTATTGCAATAGTATCTGCTACAAGATCAGTTAACTCTGGAGTACGATTTACTGTTAAAAGAGCTTGTGAGTATTCTGTAATTATTGCCAATAATATTCCGGTACACAAAATGTGGATTAATAATACCCATAAATGTTCATTTCTAAATGCTCCAAACACCAGAAAAGAGTAGGGGAGGAACATCAAAAAATGTACATATTTATCAATTGGAATACCAATAATGCTTTTTGGTATCCAACTCATATCATTTGAGTTTATGTTGGTAAGGCATAGATAAAAAACAACAAAAACATATATAATTAAGAGGATAAAAAAAATTGTGCGTTTAATCAAAGTTTTATTCCCCATTTCTTTTTTCATAATGCTTCTTTTTACTCTTCCAAATAGACTTTTAATTTTTTTTATTTAATAATTTTTTTTGAAGTTTAGAAAACTCGTCTTC
>JBAXYG010000050.1:0-8030 GCA_041670905.1 Bacteroidales bacterium | reverse complement strand
GAATCATAAATTCGATATTTTTTTGCTGTATCCTGAATATTTGTATCAAATACATGACCGTTAAGCAATCTAGCTATATATCTTACATTAATTGTCTCACCGTCAACAATTGTATCTCCATCTGGAAGTTCAATCTCTTTCTTTAAATAAAAACCATCTGAAATAGAATCAATACCTCCATAATATTTATTACTATACTCTTCTAATAACTCTCTTTGATATTCATAAATATTATCAACTACTTTGTTCACTTCCATTTCAAAAACCATATTTGATGTCTCTCCAGAAGAGCTAAATGGAGTACTATATAATTCTGTTGTAATAGAATCCGTAAGCCATGGAGGAACAACAACTTTTATTTTACCTCCAACTCTCATATCTTTTAATATTTCTTCTATTCCTGTATAAACAGCGCCCAAATCCATCCCCCAAATATAATCTCCGTAATATGAAGCTATCGCATATGTTCCTAATTGTTTTGCAATATCTTCATATGTAGTGGTAACATATGTTCCATCAAGACTCTTTGTTGAATATGATACGAAAACATAAGAACTATCCCTTACTTTTTCACCTGTTCCATCAATAGACTCAAGAATGTATGAACCGGACTTAGTCACTTTTGCCGCACTACCGTAATTAGTACTGACCCAGGCCTCCAATATTCTCTTTTGGATAACGTCGTTACTTTCACTTTCAATTTGTGCGCAAGACGCAATAAAAACCACTAACACTACGGTAATGGATAAAAATTTAAAATACTTTCTAATCATAATATGCAAATATAGGACATTTAGTTATTTTCTTTAATATTATCTATCTTAACATAGTAAATTAATGGCGACATCGGTGGCACCATACCTACCTGCTCTTTATAAAAACCATATTTAGCTGAAAAAATTATATAAGACTCCTCTCCATTTTTCATACCGGTCAATCCATTTTCGAGGCCACTTATCATATCTGTCTTTCCAATAAGTACAAAATCATTACCTGATGAAAATTGAATTCCTTTTCCACTATTAAAAACATATCCTTCATAATAAAAGCTAATTGAATCTCCCGCTCCAGATATGGTCAAACCTTCACCTGGACTAAGAATAACCCTGTTTGACCCACCATTTCTCACAACTTCATAATCACCTAATTTATTAGTGATATACTTATCTATCGCCTCTTCCTGGGTAGTAACGGTCAATGCCCTGTCACTTTCTAAACAAGAGGTAAGAATTGAAGCAAAAAACAATATAAAACAGATTCTTTTCATCATTTGAGAGTAAATATAGCAAAAGGTGTGCCTTGATTATTTTTTTAAATATTCTTTCAGAGATTTCTCGAAATATTCAGGTATTTCAGAAAAAGGTATGTAAAGCCTTCCACCAGATGCATTCTTATGTCCTCCTCCATTGAAATATTTATTAGATAAATCATTTACATCATAATCACCTTTTGAACGTAAGGACACTCTAACATAATCTTCAGTTTCTGAAAAAAGTGCAGAAATAACAACACCTTTTATTGATAGTGGTAGATTAACAAAACCCTCTGAATCTCCGGGAGAAAAATCGTATTTTTTTTTGTCATCTTTACTAAGTAATAAAAATGCTGCTCCTAACTCTGGCAGCAAATTCATCCTGCTATCGAGCATATGTCCCATTAATCTCATCCTTTTTTCTGAATAAACATTAAAAACCAATCCCTGAATCAAATCATTATTCACCCCTCTATTTATAATTTTTGATGACATATCAAAAGTTGATGGAAAAACAGAATTAGAAAAATTGTTGGTATCGGTCAGCATTCCCACATATAATGCTTGCACACAAGAAAGAGATAGTTTCTCAACATCATTAGATACTTCAGGCATTTCCATCAATATCCAAAACAGCAACTCACATGTTGAAGAAATTTCTGTAGTTGAAATAACTATATCAAAAAAATCAATCTGAGGTGAAGGATGATGATCAATTAAAACTTTACTTGCATTAGATTCAGAAATAAATTTCTCAAGAAATTCCGTCCTGCTTATCTTATTAAAATCAAGACAAATAATAAGATCGGAAACCGATATTAAATATTCAACTCTATCTCTATCATCTTCATACACCAAAATATTTTCATTTTTGGGATTAAGGAATTCAAGAGAAGACGGGTATCTGCTTGGAATAACAAGGCTGGATTTAATTTCTATTGATTCAAGATAATGATAAAAACCTACTATAGATCCAATTGAATCCCCATCCGGGTTGAAATGTCCAATCAGGACAATATTTTTGGATTTCTTTATAAAATCATTCAGTTTACTTATCTCAAAATTTATTTCCACAAAAAAACTATTTAATTAAGTGCAAAATTAAAAATATATTGCAAGGACTAAATAATTATTTTAATTTTGTACGTTAACTATGTTTATTTACTTATTTAGTTTAATTGAAAATAAAACAAAAAATATCATTATAACATGAAAAAGCTATTAACTCTATTTATTCTTCCTGTATTGATTATTGCATTAGCATTTCTTATTGTCAGAAGCATAAACCAGCCAGTAAAGTTCAACTCTGAAACAGAAGCAAGAAGTAAAATTGGTATTGAAAGATTGAAAGATATCCGCACACTTCAAATTGCTTTCAAATCAACATACGGGAGATATTCTCCAACAATCGATTCATTGGTTGACTTTTATAACAACGGTAAAATTACCATCGTAAAACAAATAGGTTCTTTGGACGACTCTTTAGCCGTAGCTAAGAAATTAATCAAACGAGAAAATATAGAGGTTTTTGTTAGAGATACATTATTCAATGACAAACCTAATTTTAAAATAGATTCTCTAACAACAATTCCTTTTTCTGGTGGCGACAAAGTAATTATTTTATCTACCATTAAATCCGTATCTGGAGTTGACGTTCCCCTATTTGAAGCGAGCATGCCTTATTCTTCACTGCTTAAAGGATTGGATAAACAACTTATAATAAATCTTGTTTCCACAAAAGAAGAGATTAATCGTTATCCAGGTCTGCAGGTAGGTAGTATTACTAACCCTAATAACAATGCCGGCAACTGGGAATAAATTAAAATATACTTTAATACCAACATCTCTCTTCAAAGAAGAACAACAATATAAATTGCTATCAGAGTTAGTTCAATTGGATGAGAACGATACGGTAAAACATATAGCTCTGCCCGATTATGAAGCAGTTCTTGTTTATGCTGTTTCTTCGTCATTTGGATATATTCCCGTTGTATACGACCTTTTGACAACACTTAACAAAATTCATGAACACAACAAAATATTGGTAAGTTTTCGTGATGGCTATGTACATATTGTAATGGCCGAAGGAAATAAATTATTATTATGCAATTCATTTCCTGCATCAGATATAACAACTGCTGAATATTTTATTTTCTATGCGATCAAAGAATTTCAGATTAATCCTGAAATGACAACAATATACTTCTTTGAAGAGATTGTTGATGAAATAAGAGACGAACTTTTCAAATACTTCCAAGGGGTTGAATCTATTTCTGTTTTTGAAAATAAAATATGAGAATTATTGGTGGATTATTAAAAGGGAAAGCTGTCATTCCTCCAGTCAATTACAACGCAAGGCCAACAACAGATTTTGCTAAGGAGGGACTTTTTAATACCTTAATAAACGAATTTGATTTTTCGGAGATAAAAGTACTCGATCTTTTTTCTGGTACAGGAAGCATTTCTTATGAATTCGCGTCAAGGGGATGCCCTGAAATTGTAGCAGTTGAGATGAATCCCACAAACGCAGCATTTATTAAACGTACCATTTCTGCCTTTAATATTAAAGGTATGAAAATTGTAAGACATAATGTTTTTGATTTTATAGGCATATGTAAAATCAATTTTGACATAATATTTGCTGATCCTCCATATAACATGGAGGGATTAGATATAATACCGGATAAGATTTTATCTTCAAACTTGATTCGAGATAACGGATATTTTATTATTGAGCATCCTGACTCTTATTCCTTTATAAATCACGCCAATTTCTTTAAAGAAAAAAAATATGGAAATGTCCATTTTAGTTACTTTAAAAAAATATAATTTATTTTGCACACTTAAAAAATCTGCATATATTTGCAATCCCAAAAGGGAACAAGTTCATTAAAACCAATTGGTGCGGTAGTTCAGCCTGGTTAGAATACGTGCCTGTCACGCACGGGGTCGCGGGTTCGAGTCCCGTCCGCACCGCAAAAGGACGTTGATAAACTAAAATTTATCAGCGTTCTTATTTTTTAAGTCTAAAGAGCCTATCAACGGGGTGTATAAGGTATAGAAAAGAAGAAAGTAGAACCTATTCCCACTTCCGATTCAATCCAAATCTTACCGTTAAGTTTTTCTATATATGCTTTTACAATAGCAAGACCTAATCCATTCCCTTCATGAGCTCGGGTAATTTTCAGATCCGCTTGGATAAATCGTTCAAATATTGCATTAATGCGGTCGGATGGTATCCCAACCCCTGTATCCTTAATAAAAAACGCTATTGAGTTTTCTTTAAGAGAATACCCTAATTCTATATATCCATTGTTTGTAAATTTGAGTGCGTTATCCAATAAATTTACTAAAATTATATCAAGAATATTTCTATCTGTTTCAACAACTAATGTTTCATCATTTAATTGCTCAGAAAGTTTAATTGTAAGTCCTTTCTTATTTGCTAATGGTATATATTTTTGATAATAATAATCCAAAATAGTCTTGATATTTACCTCAGAATATTGAACACAAATTTGATTTGATTCAATTTTTGATATTTCAAAAATATTGTTGATAGTAGTCAATAAACGCTCACCATTAACATTTATAATATCTAAATATTCATTTTTGTTTTTTTCGTCCAATTCAGGGTTTTTAAGAAAACTTAAAAACCCTAAAATAGCATTCATAGGAGTGCGTATTTCGTGAGACATATTTTGTAAAAATACTGTTTTGAGTTTATCATGCTCTTCTGCTTTTTCTTTTGCGGCTGTTAGTTCTTCGTTTTTAAGATGAAGTATCTTAGTTTTTTCTTTAATCTTATAATTAAGCATAAGAGCAAATACCACTACAACAAGAAAAAATAATATTATAGCAATCAATATTATGAATATATACTTTGGAATTTTTTTTTCGTAATCCTTATTAAACCATTTTAATAGTGATATATAATAATCCGACTTTGGATTATTTTTCATTGATATTATGTTCTTATCAAATATATTGACTAAATTATCATTAACATCTTTTGTAAAGGCAAAATGCAATTCTGTAAAATCAAGAATAACACTAGTAGGTAATAAATTATTATCATAAAATTTTGAAAAATAGAAAAACCGATTCGCAACAATCAAGTCAATATCATGGTTTTTAAGAGCTTTGATGGAATTATTATAATCATCATAAGTAAATATCTTATAGCCTAATTCTGTCTCACCATTTAATCTATTATTAAGATATTCTTCCTGAATAGAAGTCTTTAAAACACCTATTTTTTTATCCTGTAAATTATTTATTGTATTGATTACCGTTTCTCTCGTTGTAAATACTTGTAACCAAGAACTCAACACAGGCTGACTTAAAGAATAAACACAAGCTCTTTTTTGAGAATATGCTACATCAGGTAATACATCTATTTCTCCTTTTCTGAGCATAACAAGTAACTGAGACCATTCTCCAAAGGTATATTCTACCTTAAGATTCTCTTTTCCAGCAATTGTCTTTAAAATGTCAATAAATATACCGTCAGGATATCCATCTTTATTCATGAATATCTTTGGAGGATTATCATATACCCCAACTTTTATAATCTGTTGTTTATCTTTTACCTGAGCGGAAACAAGAAATTGAGCCCCTAAAAGAAAAAACAGAACAGAATAAATTAATATTCTCATATTCCTAAATCAAACGGGACATTAATACACATAACCTTAACCGTAAATATAACTAATTATTTAGACAATTAGCATATTTACACATAAAAAGAGCAGTTATTATCCTGAAAATCAGAACATACCAAATAGGCAAATGTCTGTTCCACTAAGATGCACGTGCATAAAATACGATAATATAACTATGGGAAAAAATTTATATTGTAAGTAATACTGACTATAATTTATTACAAAGTATGTTTCATACTGAAAACTCATTCTTCAATAAGCTATAAACCGCTATATCTGTATAGCCTGAAATCAACAACTCACCGTCTCTCTCAATTCCTTCCGGTTTAAAACCCAACCTTTTAGGGATCTTTCTGCTTGGAATATTGTCAATAGCACATTTAATTTGCACCCTATTTATATTCATCTTTTCAAATGCCATTTTACACAGCATTTTAACGGCATTTGTCATTATACCCTTACCTTGAAAAGATTCAGCAAGCCAATAACCTATCTCGGTTCGGTGATTTTCAACATCTGTTGACTTGAAACCAATTAGGCCTATACTCTCTTTTCCTTTAGTTATAACATAAAGAGGCTCTTTTGCCGGGCCACATGACATCATTTCAATAAAAGATTTTGTATCATCTGGAGATTTTGTACCGTCAATAAAGGGAAGAAACGTTCTTAAATAAAGTCTATCCCTATCCATAACCTCAAATAAAGATTGAGAATCAGAGACATCCGCAAGTTTTAAATAAACATTTTTTAAAACACATTCTGTCAACTTAATTTTACCGTTATTATTATCCATTGTAATAAATTAAAAAATACTTATTTTAATTTCTTGTATCTGAACCTTTGAGGCTCAACATTTCCTAATCTTCTTTTTTTGTTCTCTTCATACTCAGAATATGATCCTTCAAAAAAATAAACCTTTGAATCTCCTTCAAAAGCTAGTATGTGGGTTGCAATTCTATCCAAAAACCATCTATCATGTGATATTACAACGGCACAGCCTGCAAAGTTATCAAGACCCTCTTCTAAAGCCCTTATGGTATTAACATCAACATCATTTGTCGGCTCATCTAAAAGAAGAACATTTGCATTTTCTTTTAAAGTAAGAGCCAAATGAAGCCTGTTTCTTTCTCCCCCTGAAAGTATTCCGCACATTTTTTCCTGATCAGCACCGGAAAAATTAAAACGGGAAACATATGCCCTTGCATTAACATCTTTATTCCCCAGTTTTACAAACTCAGAATCTTCAGCTATTGTTTCATATACTGTTTTATCTGGATTGATTTTTTTATGCTGCTGATCCACATATGCTATTTTAACAGTCTCGCCGAGAGAAAAGTTTCCCTTATCAACGCTTTCTAGTCCCATAATCAGGCGAAAAAGGGTCGTTTTACCAGCACCGTTAGGGCCAATGACGCCTACAATGCCAGCCGGCGGTAATTTAAAAGTCAAATCTTCAAACAATACCTTATCTCCAAAACTTTTTGAAACCCCTTCACATTCTATAACCTTATTTCCCAAACGTGGACCGTTTGGAATAAATATTTCAAGATTGGCCTCCTTCTGTCGACCATCTTCATTTAGCATCTTTTCATATGCACCTAAACGAGCCTTGGATTTTGCATGACGCGCTTTAGGTGCCATTCTGACCCATTCCAACTCCCTTTCCAGGGTCTTGCGACGTTTACTCTCCTGTTTTTCCTCCATAGCAAGACGAGTTGATTTCTGTTCCAACCATGATGAGTAGTTTCCCTTCCAAGGTATACCCTCCCCTCTATCCAATTCCAAAATCCAACCTGCCACATTATCAAGAAAATATCTGTCATGGGTTACTGCAATCACCGTTCCCTTATATTGTTGCAAATGTGCTTCAAGCCATTGAATACTCTCAGTATCGAGGTGATTTGTAGGTTCATCAAGTAATAATACATCCGGTTCTTTTAAAAGAAGTCTGCATAAAGCTACACGACGACGTTCACCACCACTTAATGTAGCCACTTTTGCATCAGAATTTGGACATTGAAGAGCATCCATTGCCCTTTCAAGTTTAGATTCAAGATCCCATCCTCCTACCTGCTCTATTTTGTCTGTCAACTCACCCTGTTTCTCAATCAATT
>JBAXYG010000049.1:0-8070 GCA_041670905.1 Bacteroidales bacterium | reverse complement strand
CCAGCTCAATAAGTGATCTTCCAAAGGCTTTGTTATCCCGAAATATTGATTATGTAAACAAATTGATACAATGGATGTTTCTGCCTAAGATTTTATTAATGGGGCTGATTTTTACGATTTTTATTATCGTTCTTTTTGTAAACCCGGTGAATGCCATTAAATGGGGCGCATTATTGTTTTGTATACTACTTTCTTTCTGGTTGGCTATTCCAAAATATCTTAAAAATGTCCATTTAGCGAGAGCTTTCTCAAAAATCCCTTTATTATTTGTGTTGATGGGCTTAAATCTATTCAGAATAAAGGGAGCAAAGGATAAATTCATTCATACAGACCATGGCAAGAAAAAAATAAAAATTGCAATTGAGGCGCAGAGAATTTTTCGGAAAAGAAAACATGGGATGGATATAGTAGTTCTTGAAAATATACTCGAATTACAAAAGTTAGATAAGGATAATGAATATTATATAATTGTACGTCCTGGAAAAGATGTGTGTGTTAATCCAAGCGACAATTTTCATATTGTAAAGATTCCATGCCCGATTTATCCTATTTGGGAGCAAATATTGTTGCCTATTGTTCTTGCTGTGCTAAAACCAGACTTGGTTCATTGTACAAGTAGTACTGCCCCTTTGCTTTGCAGGTTTCCTTTATTGTTGACAATTCATGATATTTTTTTCATGGAAGATAATATAAAGCATAATTTTTCTATATATCAGAATGTAGGTAGGATATATAGGAGACACATCATTCCCTATGTATCTAGAAAGGCTAAAAAAATTATTTCTGTTTCCAAATATGAAAGAGAACGTATAATTGCTGCTTTTTATCTCTCTCCGGATAAGGTGGTTACTATTTATAATGGCGTTGGAAGCCATTTTTCAAAAATGGAAAATTATAAAGATATAACTAAGAACTATATATCCGATAATGAATATCTGTTTTTTTTGGGGAATACAGATCCCAAAAAAAACACTGAAAGAGTATTGAGGGCATATTCTGTTTATTTGAAAAAATCAGAAAACCCAAAACCTCTTTTGATAGCTGATCTTAAAATAGATGTTATAGATTATTTGTTAAAGCAAAATGATATTGAAGAGATAAGACCTTATTTGAGATATCCTGGTTATATATCTAATTCTTACCTTCCTGCTATTTACAGTGGAGCATTTGCTTTTTTATATCCCTCTATACGAGAGAGTTTCGGAATTCCAATTCTTGAATCAATGGCATGTGGAACACCGGTAATAACTTCCAATTTATCTTCTATACCTGAAATTGCCGGGGAAAATGCGATTATGGTCAATCCGTATAGTGAAGATCAGATAGCTTGCGCCATAATCAGGTTGGAAAAAGATCCTGATTTTGTTAATAAACAAATAGAATACGGATTACATCGAGCTGCTGATTTCTCATGGAAAATTACTGCTTGTGAATTGCTGAAGCAATATAAAAACATAACTGAGGAATAATATAATTTTATATATTTGTTTATTATCGGATAAAAGATAAAATAATTTTTTTTTATGAAAGTACTTATTGTTGGTACAGGGTATGTCGGTTTGGTCACCGGTGCCTGTTTTTCTGAAATGGGAGTGGATGTCAGATGTGTTGATGTCGACAAAAATAAAATTGAAGGGTTAAAGCATGGAATAATGCCAATATATGAACGAGGTCTCGAAGATATAGTGATCAAAAACTATAAGGCGGGAAGACTTGGCTTTTCCACAGATCTTGAATCTTCCATAAATCTATCGGACGTGATTTTTAATGCTGTAGGAACTCCTCCTGACGAGGATGGAAGTGCTGATTTGAGATATGTTCTTGACGTTGCCAGAACTGTTGGCCGCAATATGAATAAATATATGTTGGTAGTTACAAAGAGTACTGTTCCTGTTGGCACGGCAGATAAAGTAAAAAAAACCATAGAGGAAGAATTGGATAAAAGAGGCTTGAATATTGATTTTGATGTAGTTTCTAATCCTGAATTTTTGAAAGAAGGAGATGCTATAGATGATTTTATGAAACCTGATCGCATAGTAATCGGAATAAGTAGTGAAAAGGCCAAAAAGATAATGGAGCGACTTTATAAACCATTCATGGTTAATAATTACAGAATAATATTTACGGATGTCCATTCTGCCGAGATGATAAAATATGCTGCAAATGCCATGCTTGCGACAAGGATTTCTTTTATGAATGATATTGCCAATCTTTGTGAAATAGTCGGAGCTAATGTGAATATGGTAAGAAAGGGAATAGGAACTGATAGTAGAATAGGTCCTAAATTTTTATATCCAGGTTGTGGCTATGGTGGAAGCTGTTTTCCAAAGGACGTTAAGGCTCTTATAAAAACGGCACAACAAAATGGATATGAAATGAAGGTACTGGAAGCTGTTGAGAGCGTAAATGAAAAGCAAAAATCAGTTTTGTATTCAAAAGTATTTGATTACTTTAAAGGGGAATTAAAAGGGCTTGTAATTGCAATATGGGGCCTTGCTTTTAAGCCTGAAACAGATGATATGAGAGAAGCCCCCGCATTGATAATTATTGATTTGTTATTAAAAGCCGGATGCAAAATAAAGGTATATGATCCTGTTGCTATTCCGGAGGCAAAGCGTAGATTGGGAGACTCGATTACTTACTGTAATGATAAATATGAAGCAGTGATTGATGCTGATGTTCTTTTACTTATTACAGAATGGAAAGAGTTCAGAATTCTAAATTATTCAGTCTTGAAAAACACTATGAATAAGCGTGTTATTATTGACGGAAGAAATATATATGATGTTGATGAGGTAAGAGATAATGGCTTTACTTATTTCGGAATTGGTATCAATTGAATTTGGATCAAATTTTGAATGTATTACTATTAATAATAAATAAACATAAATATGAAGAGGTTTGCGCAAGTGGCACTAGTCCTTAGCATTATACTGATGTGTGCTGGCCCAATTGAGGTGTGGGGACAAAATAGGAGAACAAGTAGTTCTAGTGAACAAAAAACTGAACAAAAAACTGATAAGAAAAAAGAATCTGCCGACAAAAAGTCAGCTAATATCAAAAAAAGTGAAAAGAGTGAGATGAAAGCGGATCCATCGAAATCCTCTTATACAAGAAAAAAAACAACTTCAACAGTAAGTTCAGATAGAAATGATTATAAAAGAGGTAAAACCGATGCAAGGAATATTTCCGCTCAAGATCGTAAAAAACATACTTTATCAATACAAAAAAAGTCTGCTGTAAAAGATTACAGAAAAGAATCACATGGAAATAGAAATGTGAATAACAGAGATAAGTATGACAATAGGTTTAAGCAGCCTAATGCTATTCAATATCACAAAAATCCTCCTGTTCCACGTAAAAACTGGGAAAGGCCATATTTAAAAGACAATTATAGATCATCTCCATCAAATAGATATGGGAATCATCATTTTGGATACAGAAGTCATAGCATTCCTCGTCAAGCAAAAACTTGGTTGCATGGTAACGTAAAGTATTATTACTATAATGGTATTTATTATCGTCCTTACCGCTATGGTGGTTATGTTATCTGTCGTCCACCTATTGGTACACAATATTTGTCAACAATGTTGGATATTGCTCTTACTGCAGCTACAATAAATTATTATAATAGTTTGGAAAATATGAAACATGATGCAATTCAATTGGCTGCATATTATTCTTCTAATAACAATAATTATATTTCTCGAAGCGCACAAGAGATTGCATCGAATATTCCTAATGAAGATTCTCAATATTATTATGAAGAAGGAGTGTTTTATATATTAAAAAATGGTCAATATTATGTAATAGAGCCTCCTATAGGAGCTCTTTTAACTCAACTTCCTGAGGATTACGAAGAGATTGAGCTAAATGGAAATACTTATTATCAGGTTGAAAATACTCTTTATAAGACAACAGTTATTAATGGTGCACTTTATTTTGAAGTAGTCTGCAATTTATAATTAGGCCTTTTTCCGGTTTTAAGATTATATAGAACTGCTGCAGGGTTTCCTGCAGCGTATGAGTATGGTGGAATTGAATTTCGAACAACACTACCGGCAGAAATGACGGAATGTGTTCCAATTTTTATTCCAGCACAGATTATAGTATTGGCACCGATGAGAACATCGTCTTCAATAGTAATGCGATATGAATATGTACCCTGTAAAATAATAGGAGTGTCTATATCTTCATAGTTATGATTCAGACCAGAGAAAAGACAGTGCTGTCCGGTCAATACGTAATTTCCAATAACGGTTTCTCCTAAGACAACACTTCCAATGCCTATGCGACTATAATCACCAATAATGATAGGCCCCATTGCATTATTTAGAGTAACATTCTGTTCTATTATTGATTTACATCCCAACGAAAACAGATGATAGGGGTAGAGATCTCTTCTGACCTTTGGAGATATATATGATCCCTTCTTTCTTTTTATCAAAAAAGGCATAAGCAAATTTCTCACCCACCACCTTGGTCTTGTTCTAGGGTGCTCAATTAATCTGTGAACTTTATGCTTGACAGTCGGATGTGCCTGCAACCATTGATATAATCTGCTTATCATTAATTTTTATTTGCAATATACTAAAAAAAATAATTAATATTAATTAACTAATATAACAGTTATAGGTCGATATACTAAAAGCAAGATCCATTCAAAGAAGTAGAGCATTTTTCACTTTCAAGTTCAAACTCTAGTGTAATGTGCTGAATATTATATTTTTCTAATATATTTTTTATTTTGTGCTTTATATCTTCATTGTTCTCCTGTGAATTAACCACAATATGGGCGGTAAATGCATTTTCAGTAGTACTTATTGCCCATATATGGATATGGTGAATATCAATAATGTGGGTTTCAGATTTTAAAATGATGTTTTTAATGTCATTCAGATTTATTCCTTCAGGTACACCATCAAGGGATAGACGAAGGCTTGTCTTAAATAAAGAATATGTAGATAAGAAGATTACGACCGCTATGACAATTCCAATGAGAGGGTCAATTATTGACCATCCGGTCAATGATATTGCTATTCCAGAAACAAGAACTCCAACAGATACCAATGTGTCTGCAATCATATGTAAGTAAGCACCTTTTACATTAATATCTCTCTTTTTGTCTTTCATGAACAGCCATGCTGTGAATGCATTTATAATTATACCCACTCCGGCTACCCAGGCAATGACATTACCTTCTATCGGTTGCGGATTTGCAATTTTATGGATACTTTCTGCTATTACAACTCCTACTACAACTAAAAGTGCACATCCGTTTACCAGTGTGACAAGTATGGTACTTTTTTTATATCCGTAAGTATATTTTTCCGATGGTTTTACTTGCATCAGTTTAAATGCAAACAGAGATAAGGCAAGGGATGCTACATCAATAAGATTATGTCCTGCATCTGATATCAATGCCATTGAATTGACAATAATACCTGTACCTAATTCAATTATAACAAATAGAATATTTAGTACTATACCCCATGTAAATGCCCTTGTGAGGCGGGTGATAGTGTTATTGTGCTCGTGATGATGCTCTTCAAACATATATATTATTGATAAAAAACTGCAGTTCCGGCAATGGTAACCATAAGCATTGAACCACCTTGTCCAACTGTTTCGTAGTCAATGTCAATCCCTATTACAGCATTTGCGCCTAAAGCTTCAGCTTGTTTTCTCATCTCATTTGTTGCTTGTATACGGGCATCGGAAATAACTCTTTCATAAGTAGACGATCTTCCTCCGACAATGTCGCGAACACTGGCAAGTATATCTTTAAAAATATTAGCACCAATGATAACTTCGCCGGTTACCATTCCATAATATTTCACAATTTCCTTACCCTGAATTACATTAGTAGTGATCATTAACATAATAGTATGTATTAATTACAAATTATAGATTATAAAGATATATTTATTCAGTGTATATTTTGATTATGTTCAAAATAACTTCAGTAGCTTTTTTCATACTTTCTAAAGGAACAAATTCCAGTTTCCCATGAAAATTGTGACCACCTGCAAAGATATTTGGACAAGGTAGCCCCATAAAAGAGAGTCTTGCTCCATCAGTACCTCCACGAATCGGTTGTATGTGAGGAACAATATCTGCCATTTCCATAGCTTTCATTGCTTTTTCTACTAAGTGATAGTGAGGTTCTATTTCTTTACGCATATTATAGTATTGATCTTTCATTTCAATAGTAAGAATACCTCCATATTTTTTATTTAGAAAGTCTATGCAGTTTTTCATTATGGTTTTTTTGTCTTCAAATTTATTGAAATCATGGTCTCTGATGATATATTGCATGGTGGCATCCTCCACATTTCCCTTAAAATTGGTGATATGGAAAAATCCTTCATAGTCCTGAGTAAATTCGGGCCTTTGTTCAACAGGAAGCATCGCATTTAGTTCCATTCCTATAATCATGGCATTGACCATTTTCCCTTTAGCACTGCCCGGGTGTATATTGCAACCCTTAATAAATACTTTTACGCCAGCGGCATTGAAATTTTCATATTCCAATTCACCTATCATTCCTCCATCCATAGTATAGGCATATTTTGCACCGAATTTTTGTACGTCAAATGCATCTACACCTCTGCCAATTTCTTCATCTGGGGTAAATCCTATTTTTATTTCTCCATGTATAAATTCAGGATGAGTCATCATATACTCGGCAGCACACATTATTTCTGCAATACCTGCTTTATCATCAGCGCCCAATAAAGTGGTTCCATCTGTAGTAATTATTGTTTGTCCTTTATACTGAGCCATTTCAGGAAAGTCTGATATTTTAAGAAATATTTTCTTTTCAGCATTCAGCACTATATCATTTCCATCATAGTTTTTGATTATTTGAGGTTTGATATCTGCGCCGGAAGCATCAGGGGAAGTATCAACGTGAGCAATAAAACCTAAGACAGGGACATCTTTATCAGTATTTCCTGGAATTGTGGCCATTATGTAGCCAAACTCGTCTAGAGATGTATTCTTGATACCCATTTCTTTCAGCTCTTTGACAAGCTGTTTGGATAAATCTAATTGCTTTATGCTTGATGGCTGATCATCACAATCAGGATCAGACATAGTGTCGAATGAGATATATCTCAAAAATTTATCTAAAATATTTTCCATATATTTATTTAATTAAAAAAAAACAAACTGAACCCCATAATTATCATACCACTAACGACCCCTATTATGGCCACATGGTGTCTGCCATATTGTTCTGCAGTCGGCAGGAGTTCATCAAGGGAAATATAAATCATAATACCTGCCACTGCTGCCAAAATTATTCCAAGAAATGAATCACTAAATAAGTTTTTTAATAGGAAGAACCCTATTATTGCTCCTATAGGCTCTGCCAGTCCTGATAATAGTGAAAAGGTGATTGCTTTTCCCTTACTTTTTGTTGAATAATAAATAGGTACGGCAATGGCAATACCTTCAGGAATATTATGTATTGCAATAGCAATTGCAATAGATATACCGGCTTTTGTACTGCTCATAGCACTTACAAATGTAGCCATTCCTTCAGGAAAATTGTGTATTCCTATAGCAATAGCAGAAATAACCCCAATCCGCATTAATCCCTCTTTATCAAATGATGGATCTCCCTTCTTATTTATATATAATTTATTTACTTCATGTGGGTTTTTATTGGCTGGAACTAGATTGTCTATTATTGCAATCAATGCCATTCCTCCAAAAAAAGCTAATAAAGTATATAAAAATCCTGTTTTATCACCATATAATCCTATAAGAGATGTCTTAGCCTCAGTGAAAAGTTCAACAAATGAGATAAAAATCATTACACCTGCTGAAATCCCGAGTGCTGCAGATAAAAAATTCTTGTTTAATTTCTTTGTAAAGAAGACTATGAATCCCCCTATGCCTGTCGACAGACCGGCAATAAGTGTCAAAGTCAGAGCAAATAAAATACTGTTATTAGAATTAAACATTTACTCAATTTCTTTTTTTGCCTTTAAGCAGTCAAATATAAGATAAGCAATAATACCAAGGTAAGCTATAATTGCAATTGCTTCAGCTGAGTGTGAT